>JANMAW010000316.1:0-4380 GCA_031360005.1 Rhizobacter sp. | reverse complement strand
TTCCAGAACCCCGACAAGCGCATCATCTTCGCAATCCCGTACGAGCGCGACTTCACGCTGATCGGCACGACCGACGTCGAGCACATCGGGGCAATCGGCGAGCCCCGCATCGATGCCGCCGAGACGGCCTACCTGTGCGATCAGGCCAGCCACTACTTCGCGCGGGGCCTGACGCCGCAGGACGTGGTGTGGAGCTACTCCGGCGTGCGCCCGCTGCTCGACGACGAATCGGGCGACCCGTCGGCGGTCACGCGCGACTACATGCTCGAGCTGGATACCGCGCAGGCGCCACTGCTCACCGTGTGGGGCGGCAAGATCACGACATTTCGCAAGCTCGCCGAAGAAGCGGCTGATTTGCTCGCGGCGCCACTCGGCGGGACATCGAAACGCGGCGCATGGACGCACGACACACCGCTGCCCGGGGGCGATCTGAGCGCCTGGATCGGCAAGGCCCAGCGGCCCGACACCGATTTCTCGCGCTTCACGCAGGCCGCGGCATTGCGCTACCCGCAGCTTCCCGCCGCGCTGCGCCAGCGCCTCGCGCGCGCCTACGGCGCCCGCATCGAGGTGTTGCTGGCGGGCTTCGAGCAGGACGGCGTGTTGGGCGCCGAGGTCGCACCGGGCCTGTATGAGGCCGAACTCGACTACCTGAACGACTTCGAGTGGGCACGCAGCGCCGACGACGTGCTTTGGCGGCGCAGCAAGCTCGGGCTGCACTTCAACACCGCGCAGCGCGCCGCGGTCGCCGACTGGTGCGCGGCGCATTGGGCCAACCCGGCAGCGCAGCGCCCGGCACCGGCATCACTCTTGACGGAGCGCGCATGGAACTGACGCTCGAACGCGTCGAGCAGCGCGTCGGCGCGAGCACCTGGCTGTACCCGCTCGACTTGACGCTGGTGCCGCGCGCCGTCACGGTGCTGCTCGGTGCGACGCAGGCCGGCAAGACCACGCTGATGCGCGTGATGGCCGGCCTCGACGCGCCGTCGAAGGGCCGCGTGCTCGCCGACGGCGTCGACGTGACCGGCATGCCGGTGCGCGAACGCAACGTCGCGATGGTGTATCAGCAATTCATCAACTATCCGTCGATGACGGTGGCCGACAACATCGCGTCGCCATTGAAGTTGCGCCGCGAACGCAACATCGACGCGCGGGTCGCCGAGCTGGCAGCGAAGCTGCACATCGAGCCGTTCCTGGCACGGCTGCCGGCAGAGCTCTCGGGTGGGCAGCAGCAGCGCGTCGCGCTGGCGCGCGCGCTGGCGAAGAACGCGCCGCTGATGCTGCTCGACGAGCCGCTGGTGAACCTGGACTACAAGCTGCGCGAGGAGTTGCGCGACGAACTCGCGCAGCTGTTCGCGAGCGGTCAGTCGACCGTCGTGTACGCCACCACCGAGCCGACCGAAGCACTGCTGCTCGGCGGCTACACCGCGGTGATGGACGCCGGCGAACTGCTGCAATACGGGCCGACCGCCGAGGTCTTCCACCGCCCCCGATCGATGCGCGTTGCGCGTGCGTTCAGTGATCCACCGATGAACCTGATCGAGGGCAGCGCGGGTGCCGCGGGCGTAACGCTGGCGGGCGGAGTGCAGCTGGCGCTGTCGCTGCCGGCTTCGCACTCGGCGGCCGTGACGGTCGGTGTGCGAGCCGGCGCGCTGCGGGTCCGCCAGCGCGCCGGTGACCTGGCGCTGCCGGGCCAGGTCGAGCTGGCCGAGATCTCCGGCTCCGATACCTTCGTGCATGTCCACACGCAGGTCGGCGAACTGGTCGCGCAACTCACCGGCGTGCATGTGTTCGCGCTCGGCGCGGGCGTCACGCTGTACTTCGATCCCGCACAGGCATATGTGTTCGGCGCCAACGGTGATCTGCTGATGGCACCTCAGGATTCCCTCAAGCCCACGGGCTCTGCGGGTTCGCAGCCGCCCGAGCGGGCGCCGGTCGCGACGGGCTACCCTGGGGCCCCGTCGTGGCCCACGGCGGCCCGGCCGGAGACCTGACATGGCACGCATCGAACTCGATCTGGCGCACGCCTACAAGCCGAACCCGCAGCGCGACGAAGACTATGCGCTGCTGCCGCTGAAGATGCGCTTCGACGGCGGCGGCGCGTATGCGCTGCTCGGCCCGTCGGGCTGCGGCAAGACGACCCTGCTGAACATCGTTTCCGGCCTCGTGAAGCCTTCGCAGGGCACGGTGAAGTTCGACGGCGTCGATGTCACCGCGCGCACCCCGCAGCAGCGCAACATCGCGCAGGTGTTCCAGTTCCCGGTGATCTACGACACGATGACGGTGGCCGAGAACCTCGCTTTCCCGTTGCTGAATCGGCAGAAGAGCCAACGCGGCCTGACCGCCGACAAGATCAGGCAGCGCGTCGGCAAGATCGCCGAGATGCTGGAGCTGAGCGGCCAGCTCAACACGCGCGCGGCCGGCCTCGCGGCCGACGCCAAGCAGAAGATTTCGCTTGGCCGCGGCCTGGTCCGCGAAGACGTCAGCGCGGTGCTGTTCGACGAACCGCTCACGGTGATCGACCCGCACCTGAAGTGGCAGTTGCGGCGCAAGCTGAAGCAGATTCACAACGAACTCAAGCTGACGCTGATCTACGTCACGCACGATCAGGTCGAGGCGCTGACCTTTGCCGAGGAGGTGGTGGTGATGACCCGCGGTCGGGCGGTGCAGGTCGGCAGCGCGTCGGAACTTTTCGAGCGGCCGCAGCACACCTTCGTCGGGCACTTCATCGGCTCGCCGGGAATGAACTTCCTGCCGACGCACTGGAGCGGATCGGAGCTTTCGGTCGCCGGGCAGTCGGTGCTGGCCGAGGGCGCGGCGGCGCAGCTCGCCGGCGCCACGCTGCTCGGCGTGCGCCCCGAGTACGTGACGCTGGCGGCGCCGAACCAGCGCGGTGCGATCGCGGCGGTGGTGACGCAGGCGCAGGACATCGGTACCTATTGGCTGATCAGCGCGCGGATCGGCGCCCGGGCGGGCGGAGTGGCGGGCGGGTCGCTGGCCGGCACCCCTGCAGCCGACGCGGCCGGCGGAGCGCTGATCCGCGCCCGGTTGAGCCAGGAACAGACGATCCCGCGCGTCGGCGAATCGGTGTGGCTCAGCATCGATGGGCCCCACACCTGCTTCTACCGGGACGAACATTTGATCTCGCCGTCGCCGACGGGCCGCGCCGAGGCGACGACGCCCCAGCGGGGGGGCGACGCCGCAGGCGTGTCGGGCGCAGACACGGGGGCGTTGGCATGAAACCCGTCAATCAGAAGGCCTGGCTGCTGATCCTGCCGGTCGTGCTATGCGTCGCGTTCTCGGCCGTCCTGCCGCTGATGACAGTGGTGAATTACTCGGTGCAGGACATCATTTCGCCCGAGCGCCGCGTGTTCGTCGGTACCGAATGGTTCAAGTCGGTGATGCGCGACGACGACCTGCAGGGCGCGCTGCTGCGCCAGATCACGTTCTCGCTCGCGGTGCTGCTGGTCGAGATCCCGCTCGGTATCGCGCTCGCGCTGGCGATGCCGGCGAAAGGCTGGAAGTCGTCTGCGGTGCTGGTGCTGGTGGCGATCTCGCTGCTGATCCCGTGGAACGTGGTCGGCACGATCTGGCAGATCTTCGGCCGCGCCGACATCGGCCTGCTCGGCTACGCGGTGTCACGGCTCGGCTTCGACTACAACTACACCGGCAACGCCACGCATGCCTGGCTCACCGTGCTGCTGATGGACGTGTGGCATTGGACGCCGCTGGTCGCGCTGCTGTGTTACGCCGGGCTGCGAGCGATCCCCGATGCGTACTACCAGGCCGCGAGCATCGACGGCGCGAGCAAGTTCGCGGTGTTCCGCTACATCCAACTTCCCAAGCTGCGCGGCGTGCTGATGATCGCGGTGCTGCTGCGCTTCATGGACAGCTTCATGATCTACACCGAGCCGTTCGTGCTCACCGGCGGTGGGCCCGGCAACGCGACGACATTCCTCAGCCAGTACCTGACGCAGAAGGCGGTCGGCCAGTTCGACCTCGGGCCGGCAGCGGCGTTCTCGCTGATCTACTTCCTGATCATCCTGTTGCTGTGCTTCATCCTGTACAACTGGATGCAACGCGTCGGCACGCAGGACAAGGTGGAGCACTAGCATGAAGCCGAACCGGTGGCTGCTGGACCTTTGCGCTGCGCGTGGGCTGGCATTCGGACGGCGCAGTTGGCGAGGCGCCGGCCAGGGCGGGCTGAAGTCTGGGCCGGCCCTGAACGGGCCGACCTCCAACTTCTTTATGCCCGCCCTGACCGACGCCCCGCCAACTGCTGCGTCGCAGCGTGCGGCGGACGACGCCACAGCCACAGCGCAGCCGCGGGCCGGCCGGCTGCAGCGGGCATCAGGAAGTAGGAGCCCGACCCGTTCAGGGTCG
>JANMAW010000292.1:0-9200 GCA_031360005.1 Rhizobacter sp. | reverse complement strand
CCGTTGCCGATGCCGCTGGCGGCAAACAGCAGCACGAACAGCAGCATGAAGACCAGGAAGTACTGCTCGGGCGTCGCCGACCGGTATGCCAGCAGCATCACGTAGCCGACTGCGGCCGAGGCCACCACCATCACCGCCGAGACGATCTGCGTGACGATCGAGCCGCCGACCTTGTCGGCGATCCAGCCGCCCACCGGGCGGATCAGCGCGCCGACGAACGGCCCGATCCAGACGTACGCCAGTACCGGAGGCCCGTTCGGATTGTTCAGCGTGTGCTGCAACACACCCGCCGCATCGGCCACGTGGCTGATGCCGAAGATCACCTTGATCGACAGCGGCAGCGCCATCGAGAAACCGATGAACGAGCCGAAGGTCACGATGTACAGCAGCGACATCGACCAGGTGTGCTTGTTCCTGAAGATCTCGAATTGCTTGGCGATGCTCTCCTTCATCGTGCCGAAGGCGGTGAGCCTCAACATGAGCAGCGTGCCGACGATGATCAGCGGCATCGCAAGCCACATGTTCAGCAGCCCCAGCCCGCTGGGCGCGGGCAGGTACAGGTACAGCCCGATGCCGGCGGGCACGAACGACAGCGTGTAGAGCCAGATGATCTTGAGGAAAGCGCTGATCGGGCCGCCGGTGTTGGGAGAGACCGTCTTCAGGTTGTTCATGCCGAACCAGCAGAAGGCCGCCAGCGGCACCAGCGAGAGCAGCCAGGCGAAGCCGGCGTTCTGGATCCAGGTGGGCGTGCCGGCTGCGATCTTGCCGAAGATCCAGCCACTGTCTTTCGCAAGCAACATCGGTTCGCCGCCGAACGTGCCGAAGAGCCCCACCGTCATCACCAGCGGAATGACGATCTGCATGCTGGTCACGCCGAAGTTGCCGAGGCCGGCGTTCAGCCCGAGCGCCGTGCCCTGTAGCCGCTTCGGGAAGAAGGTGCTGATGTTCGACATCGAGCTGGCGAAGTTGCCACCGCCCACGCCGCACCACAAAGCCATCAGCTGGAACGCCCACAGCGGCCAGTCCTTGTGCTGCAGCACGACGCCGGTGCCGATAGCCGGGGCCAGCAGCATCGCGGTAGTGAGGAAGATGGTGTTGCGCCCGCCGGCGAGGCGGATCAGAAACGCCGCCGGAATGCGCATCGTCGCTCCCGCCAAACCCGCGATCGCGGTCAGCGTGAAGAGCTCGGCTTGGCTGAACCGGAAGCCCAGGTTCAGCATCTGCACCGTGATGATTCCCCACATGCCCCAGATCGCAAAGCCGCACAACAGGCTGGGCACCGAAATCCACAGGTTGCGGTACGCGATCCTCTTGCCGGTGGCTTCCCAGAAGGCGTCGTCCTCGGGTCGCCAGTCCTGGATATCGGCGCCACCGGCGGAACTACCGGGTTCCGCCGGCTGGACCGGGACGGTGCCTGCCTTGATCATGGTGGTGTTCATCGAGAGTTCCCATTCCGGATTGATTTACGCTCGGCCCGCGAGGCTGAATTGCCGGGCCTTCGCGCCCATGACTTCGGTCTCGCGCACTTCTGTCCAGTACATCCAGAACAGCGAGACCCAGACCACGCCGTACATCAGCATGAAGGCCGACGAGCGGATGCCGGTGAGGTCCATCAGCGCACCGAAAAGGATCGGCAGCACGAAGCCGCCCAGGCCGCCGGCCAGGCCGACGATGCCGCTGATGGCACCGATGTTGGTCGGGTAGTCGTCGGCGATGTACTTGAACACCGAGGCCTTGCCGAAGGCCCAGGCCACGCCGAGGATGAACATCAGTCCGGTGAAGGAGTAGACGTTCAGGCCGATGTGGAAGGTCTTGATGCCGTTGACCGTGACGATCGAGAAATCGGTCTGCGGATAACTCAGCAGGAACAGGCAGACCCAGCTCACCCACATCACCCACCAGGTGATGCTGTGAGCGCCATATTTGTCCGCGAGCCAGCCGCCGAATGCGCGTAGCACGCCGCCGGGCAGCGAGAAGCAGGCGGCGAGCAGTGCGGCCCAGCGGATGTCCAGGCCGTATTCGCCGACGTAGTACTGCACCATCCACAGCGACAGCGCGACGTAGCCGCCGAAAACGATGCTGTAGTACTGGCAGTACTTCAGCACCTTGGGATCCTTCAGCGTCGTCAGTTGCTCGCGGAAGGTCACCGTGGTCGGCACCAGGTGTGACGGGTCGCTGGCGCTGAACGTCCAGAACAGCACCACGGCGCCGAGCATCACCGCGGCATACACCTGCGGCACCATCGTCCAGCCGAACGCGACGACGAGCGCCGGCGCGATGAACTTGTTGACTGCCGCGCCCGAGTTGCCGGCGCCGTAGACGCCCATCGCGAAGCCTTGCCGGTTCTTCGGAAACCAGCGTGCGACATACGGCGTGCCGACCGAGAAAGAACCGCCGGCCAGCCCGACGAAGAGGCCGATCGCAAGGAAGTGCCAGTACTGCGTCGCGTAGGCCATCAGGTAGATGGCAGGGACGGTCATCGCCATCAGCAGCGTCATGACGATGCGGCCGCCGAAGCGGTCGGTCCAGATGCCGAGCGGCACGCGAATCAGCGAGCCGGTGAGCACCGGCATGGCGGTAAGCAGCCCGAACTCGGTCGCATTGAGGTTCAGCGCCTTCTTGATCGGGATGCCGATCACGCCGAACATCATCCAGACCATGAAGCAGACAGTGAAGGCGAGGGTGCTGACGATCAGGACCGAGAGCGCCTGACGGGTATGCGTCGGGGCCGGCGCGACGCTTTTGGCGGGCTTGACGGGGTTGTCGATGGCAATGGCCATATATCACTCTCCCATTTGCTTGGACATCGCCGAGCGCGTTCAACCACCGGACGAACATCCTGTTTCGCCACGCAGAGCGCATCGCAGAACGATCTCCAACTCTGTACTTAGGAAAGTATCGATCGCGCATGGATCGCAGCGTTTGCGCGAAATCAAGGCGCAAGCAATGCCTGAGCTGCTGTTTTTATCAATGCCGGCAGCGGCCTTCATGCAGAACCGAGATCCGCTGACCCGCCGGGCGTGCGATGACGCATATCGGCCTCTCTTCAAGCCGATTCTGATGACGCTGACCGCCCCTCTCGGCCTCGGCCCCGCGATGGAGGCCATGCGCGTCTCGTATCCGTCGGATCGTTATCTTCACGACGTCTTCGCACGATGGACCACCCTGGCGGCGATGCAAACCCAACGGAGGGCGACCGACGGCCATGCGCGGTGCCGCGTCCGTCAGATGAGCCGCGAGAACTGTTCGTGCGCGCGCTCGGCCCGAAGGTGACGGTCGAACACCATCGCGATCCTGCGGACGAAGTACCAACCGAGCGGCGTCACGACGATCGCGCCGGGTTCGTGTGCCACCAGGCCGCTCGCCTCCAACGGCGCAAGTGCCTCTAGTTCGCTGGCGAAGTAGTCACGCATCCGGATCAGGTGAGCCAGTTCGATCGACTCGAAGTCGACACGGCCTTGGCACATGAGCGCCATGATCACCGAGCGTCGCACCAGGTCGTCTCTCGTCAACGACAGACCGCGCACCACCGGAAACCGGCCGCGCTCGAGCGCGTCGTAGTACTCGTCGAGGGTCTTCGCGTTCTGGCTGTAGCTGGCGCCGACTTTGCCGATTGCCGAGACGCCGAGCCCGATCAGGTCGCAATCCGGCTGGGTGCTGTAACCCTGAAAATTGCGGTGCAGCCGGCCTTGGCGTTTGGCGACGGCGAGCGAGTCGTCAGGCAACGCGAAGTGATCCATCCCGACATAGGTGTAGCCTGCCCCGGCGAACTGCGAAAATGCCGCAGACAGCATCGAGATGCGCTGCTCTGCGGGCGGCAGCAACGCAGTGGCGATGCGGCGCTGGGGCTTGAAGCGTTGCGGCAGGTGCGCGTAGGCGTAGAGCGCGATGCGGTCGGGACGGAGCTCGCAGACCTGTTCGATCGTGCGCAGGAACGAAGCCGGCGTCTGCCGTGGCAAGCCGTAGATCAGATCGACATTGGTGGATCGGAAGCCGCTCTCGCGCGCGGCGGCCAATAGCGCGCGCACCTGTTCGAACGGCTGAACGCGGTGCACCGCGCGCTGCACGTCGAGGTCGAAGTCCTGTACTCCGAAACTCAGCCGGTTGAAGCCGAGTGCGGCCAGGTGCAGCAGACGCTGCCGATCGACGGTCCGCGGGTCGACCTCGATCGAAACTTCCGCTGCCGGGGTCCAGGCAAACGCGTCTTTGAGGACGTCCATCAACCCGGTCAGCTCGCCATCGCTGAGGAAGGTCGGCGTACCGCCGCCCAGGTGGACTTGCGAGACCCGTTGATTCGAGCCCAGCTCGGTGACGTGCAGCGCGATCTCGCGTTCCAGGGCGGCGAGGTATTCCTCCGCCCGGCCGTGCTGGCGCGTCACGACCTTGTTGCAGGCGCAGTAGTAGCAGACGGATTCGCAAAACGGAATGTGAACGTACAGCGAAAGCGGCGCTGTGCCGGCGCTTCGCCCGGCGCCCCCGGCGCGTGACTGCAACGCTTGCGCGTACTGCGGGGCACCGAACGCCTCGACGAATCGATCAGCCGTTGGATACGAGGTGTAGCGTGGCCCGGCGACGTCGAGGTCGCGCAACAGCGATTCGGCGATGGCCGGACCGGCTTCGGGTGGTGTTTGCTGCATGTCTGCCAATGTGCCTGTTCGTTGAACGGCTGCCTTGACCTGCGTCAACGGTGGCCCAATGGCCCGCGTGCAAGCTCGCCGCCATGAAAGCCACGCTGGATGTGCCCGTGCGGCCCGTTCCGACAGAGGTGGCGCAGAACAGACCTCGGCGGAGACGCTTCAACCGGGAGGACCGACGATAAAGACGATCCTTCCAAGCGAAATTGATCGCCCTCAAGCCAACCGAAGGTGAGTGAGAGACAGCGGAGGCTGGAGTGCTTGACGGACCGGTGTGGCTGACAGTCCTTCTGTGCAGCCCAAGCAAATTCCTTGCGCTGCGTCAACGACCACCCTCGCGCGTTCACGCAGCATGACGACCACACTGAATCAAACCTGATGAGGTCATCATGTTCAAACACCTGCTGCTGCCGACTGACGGGTCCGAGCTCTCCGAAGCCGCGATCCGCAAGGGTGTTCGCTTTGCCAAGGAGTCGCATGCAAAGGTCACTGGCGTCAGCGTGACGCCGGAATTCCACGTGCTGACCTTCAACACGACGATGATTGAGGACACCAGGGAGGGGTTCCTCGCTGAGAGCCGCGCGCAGGCGCAGGCGAACCTGGCGCTGCTGAAGAAATCGGCCGACGAAGAAGGCGTGCCCTGCGATACCGAGGTTTTGGTGAGCGACCACCCTTACGAAGCGATCATCCGCATCGCCGAAAACAGAGGTTGCGACCTGATCATGATGGCGTCGCACGGCCGGCACGGAGCGCAGGCACTTCTGCTCGGCAGCGAGACGCAGAAGGTGCTGACCCACACGCGGATCCCGGTATTGGTATATCGATGATCGAACTTGCCCCTGCTTGAACAGGTGGGCTCGCGGACTGGCGGCTAACAACTGCGACGTGCGAGCAACGTGCCGGATGGGGCCGACGCCAACTTCGTCCGTGCGTGCGCCCGTGGCCAGGGTAGTTGCCAGAACTTGAATCGCCTCTTAATCCGCAGATCGAGTGTTCGAGTCACTCAGGGCCCACCAGCAAAGTCGAGGGGTCAGCTCAATCGGGCTGACCCCTTTTTCTTTTGGCGCTTTCGCCGCAGCCGGGTTGCCTGCTACGAACCGCATTCAGGCGGCGCTACGCCGCCGATTGCAGCGCGCCGCAAAGCCCACGGCCCAGAGGCCGGCGAGCATCAGCGCGTAGGTCTCGGGCTCTGGTATGGCCGGCGCGAATGGAAGGGGGGTCGGGATGCCGCCGGGGAACGGTACCTGAAGGCCACCGCTCAGGCCCTTGCTGCCCTCCTCACCCGTCCCCGCGCAGTCGACGGCATTCACCGTATCGCGAATCATCGTCACCGCACCCGTCTGCGCCAACGCGCGGCCGCAAGAAAGCTTTACGCCGTCATTCATGGTGATGCTCGTGCCGGCGAGAATATTGCCTTCAAACGTCGTTCTTGTGTCGAGAGTCGCGGCGGTTCCTACGTTCCAATAGACACCCGCACCGGCACCCGTATTGATCACGTTGACGACCGAGTCGACCGAGGTAATCAGCGTGCTCGACATCTGGAAAACCCAGAACGCATTGGCGTCGCCCCCGCCGTCAAGCGTCAGTGTCCCGGTCAGATTGCTGGTGCCCGCGAGTACCGTGTACACACCCGGGGCGAGCGTGAGCCCACCCAGATCGGCCGGCTCCAGGGTGCCGGGTCCCAGCAGCCCCAGACTGATCTTCGCGTTGGCGAGTTGGCCCTGCGCCGTTAGCGCGAACGCATCGGCCTGGTGTGCCGCTCCGGTGAACGTTCCCGGACCGTCGTTTTCAACGGTTCCGAAGAATCCGGTGATCGCGCTGCCCGGAGCGACACCCAGATTTCCGACAAGAGTCGTGCCGCCGGTGTTGGTTACCGTTGACGCGCCAAGGACCGCGAAGCTCGACAATTGCGAATCCAGCACCGGCACGGCCCATCCCAGTGAAGGAGAGCAAGCGAGCACGGCCAACAGCGGGGCGGCGATTTTGGTGACATTCATCACGCTTTCCTTGTCACTGTGAGTGTGTCAAGTGTGGGCCCAAATACAGGAAAGGGCGAGCCGCTTAACCCCCGCAATCGGGGGGTCTTCGTCGGGGAAAGGATCGCCGCTGGGCGATCCGGGTGGACACCGGCGGCGGCGCGGACGAGCGGCTGTCACTTCGACCGGGTTCAGGTGCTGCGTCGATGACGAGCAAAGCCGATCTCAGCGGCACCCGACCCGCTGCACGGCGGAGGCCCGTCGGCGATCCGGCAAAGGCGCGGCAGCCGGGGCTCGAGAACCCGCCGTCGGTCAGCCGGTCGTCGCTCGGTACGAGCCCAGCCGTTCGAGCTCGAGGCGCACGTCGGATGAAAACCCGCGCCGCTTGCCGCGGCGGTCGGTCAGCAAGGCAGCCAACAGGCTCTCGAACTGGACTTGGTTCGTCCACGCATGGGCAAGTGCGTTGCCGAGGCGCGGAAAAAGCTGGCAGAGTCTGACCGGTCGTACCTCGGAGGGCAGCGCCATGACCCAGTCCATCGCTGCGCCGGTCAGCGTGCGATCCATTGGCGCAGGGGTGCGCCGCCTCAGCGTCCAGTAGTCCGGCAGTTGCCGGGCTGCGACGAGGCCATCGGGCAAGAGGTCGAGGACCAGGCGGGCTTCCTCAACGTCGGTCAATTCATAGTCGATGGACCCGGGAGGAGTTTGGCGATTTGACATGGGCAGCACGGCGGGGTAGAGCCGGGTCAAATGTTAGCGCTGCGATTGCGCGACCGCTTATCAAGCCGCCGCTCAGTCCGTGACAATCTTGGCGCGGGTGGCGTGTCGGAACGAACGCGGGCGAGCATAAGTCGTTGATAGATATGGGGCCGACTGGCGGTTGTTCGACGCTCGACGCTTCGCAGACCCGCTCGCCAAAGGAAGCCGCTCGGCAGAAACGGCCGGCCGTACATTCCTGCACCGGGTGTCAAAGCTGCGAGCCCAGCGCCGCGGCCAGCCGCTCGCCGATCCTTTCGCGCAACGGCCGTTCCTTCCACTCGGCGTAGCTGATCGCGCGCGAGACGCTCAGATCGGCGTCGAATATCGTCGTCTGTTCCTGGGCAAACCTGGCGTCGCTGATGTTCAGCGTCGCCTCGTCGTTGAGGCGGAACGACCGGTTGTCGAAGTTGGTCGAGCCGACCGACACGAGCAGGCCGTCGATGATCATCACCTTGCAGTGGAACATCGTCGGCCGGTATTCGGCGATCACGGCGCCGGCGGACAACAGGGGCCCCCAACGAGCGCGCGAGGCGCTGCGAACCGTCTCGCTGTCGATGTGCTCCCCCGGCACGATGATTCGCAGCTTGACGCCGCGCTGCATCGCTTCGACGAGTGCGCTCAGCGTCAGGTCGTCGGGTACGAAATACGACGCCGACAGGTCGATCGAACGCGAGGCCGCGGTGATCGCGAGCAGATACATCAGCTGCATGCTCTCGCTGCCGCCGGTCGGGGAACTGCTGAACATTTGCGCGAGGCTGCTGCCGGCCGGCTCGAGCGGAGGAAAGTAGTCAGGGCCATGCAGTACCTCGCCGGTCACCTTGATCCAGTTGTCGAGGAAGACCGCCTGCATCTGCGCGACAACCGGGCCTTCGACCTGGAAGTGCGTGTCGCGCCAATGGTCCGGGTCCTGGGCGTGTCCGGTCCACTGCGGTGCGACCCCGACACCGCCGGTAAAGGCGACGCGGCCATCGACGACCAGCACCTTTCGATGCGTTCGATTGTTCAGGCGCCCGAGATGCGACCAGTGCGGCGGATGAAAGCGGCGTATCTGCACCCCCGCGCTCGACATGTCGGTCATCAGGGCTTCATCCATCTTGGCGCTGCCGACCCAGTCGATCAGCACTTGCACCTTGACGCCGTGCCTCGCCCGCTCGGCCAACGCCTGGGCGAACTCGCGACCGATGTCGCCCGACCAGTAGATGTACGTCTCGAAGTTGATCGACGCGCGAGCGCCGCGGATCGCGCCGAGCATCGCCGGGAAAATCTCATCGCCGTTGCGAAGGACCCGAACTTGGTTCCCGGCGATGAACGGCGGCCCGAGCAACGTCCCAAGTTCATGCACGAAACGTGGGTCGCCGAGGGCGTAGACGCGGCTGATGCGCCGCTCGATCTTCTTTTCGCCGCCCATGAAGTTGGCGGCGATGAGTACCAGGACGAGCGTCACTGCGACGGTCGCGACGACGATGTAGGTCATGCGGCGGGACAGGTTGAGGTGGATCATCGGGCGATTGTCGCGGTGTTCGCGCTCACGCCTTCATTCGTCCGATTGCCCGGCCGGCGAGTCCTGATGAACGACGCGCCGTGTAGGCAGCGTCCGACAGTTGAAAGGTGGCTTGTGACGACGACCCTTCGCGATGGTTCGGAATGGCGCGGCTCAGGCGACGCGCCTACGATTCTCCCCACGTTGCGCAGTTCACTCATTCGACCCCAAGACGCGACGCCATTCCAACACTTCGAGGAGCAGAACGCCATGAACTTCATCATCTGGTTAATTGTCGGTGGCCTGATCGGCTGGCTCGCCAGCATCGTCATGAAAACCGACGCGCAGCAAGGC
>JANMAW010000259.1:0-1657 GCA_031360005.1 Rhizobacter sp. | reverse complement strand
GCTGCCGAGCACCGCGTTCCTGGCCAGCTCGGTGGCGATCGTGCCCGGCGCGACCGCGTTGACGCGGATGCCGTGGTCGGCGAGCGCCAGCGCCATCACCCGCGTGAGCTGGTTCACGCCGCCCTTGCTGACGTTGTAGCTGGCGATGCCGGGGATCGCCAGCACGCCGTTGACCGAGCTCATGTTGACGATGGCGCCGCCGCCCCCGCCGTCGTTCGCGACCATGGCGCGCGCCACCGCCTGGCCGACGAGGAAGGCGCCTTTCAGGTTGACGGCGAGCACAGCGTCCCAGTC
Organism: Rhizobacter sp.; assembly: GCA_031360005.1. Taxonomy (GTDB): domain Bacteria; phylum Pseudomonadota; class Gammaproteobacteria; order Burkholderiales; family Burkholderiaceae_C; genus LMDS01. Next base: position 1,363 of record JANMAW010000259.1, on the reverse strand, counting down.
GGCCTCGGTGATGTCGAGAAAGCTCGCGGCCTTGAAGATGCCGGCGTTGTTGACGAGCGCGTCGACGCGGCCGAAGGCCTGCAGCGTCGCTGCGAGTGCGGCGTCGACCTCGCGCTTGTCGGCGACGTTGCAGTGCTGGTAGATCGCCTGCCTGCCGCGCTGCACGAGGCTGCGCGCCAGCGTGCTGCCGCGGGCGTCGTCCAGGTCCCACAGCGCGACCGCGGCGCCGTCCCGCGCGAGGCGCTCGGCGCAGGCGGCGCCGATGCCCTGCGAAGCGCCGGTGATGATGGCGACCCGGCCTTCGAGATGAAAGTCAACCTGGCCCATGCCGCCTCCTGATCAACGAATCTTCCGGTTCAGCCACACCGTCATGCCCTGGGCGTTCAGCTCGCAATCCAGCGCCAGCAACTCGGCGATGCGTTCGTCGGGCAGCAGGCAACCGTGTTCGCGCAGGCGCTTCAGGTAGATGCCACCGAAGCCGCGCACCATCGCGGCATGCCGGTCGGCGTCGTCCGGCAGAGCGGTCGCGAGCGTGACCATCGCATCGACCTGGTCGAGCAGCAACTCGCCGAGCCGCGGCACGTCGCCGACGCGGCCGTAGTGCGTGAGGTACATGCAATCGGGCCGGTAGTCGAGCAGGCGCTGCACGGAACGGCGCAAGGCCTCGGGCTCGAACTGCACTGGTGTCGTCGTCGGCATCAGCCAGGCGCCCTTCGCGGTGTCGAACTCGCGGTACGACAGCCCGAAGGTGTCGCCGGTGAACCAGCCGCGGCTGCGCTCGTCCCAGATGCAATGGTGGTGGCGGGCATGGCCGGGCGTGTCGAGAAACTTCAGTGGCCGGCCGGCGAAGTCGAGCGTCATGCCGTCTTCGGTGCGCAGCACGCGCTGCGCCGGCACGCCGACGACGTCACCGTACGTTCGCGCGACCTCTTCGGTGCCGTAAACCGTGCCGGCGCTGTTCATCAGCCGGCCCGGGTCGATCAGATGCGCCGCGCCTTGCGGGTGCACGACCAGTTGCGCCGCGGGCAGATGCTGCATCAGCAAACCGACGCCGCCGGCATGGTCGAGGTGAACATGGGTCGCGATCACGTAATCGACCGCGTCGCGCGGTACTCCGGCGGCTTCGAGCGCGGCGAGCAGCCGCGGCACCGAATCGTTGGTCCCGGTGTCGATGAAGGCGGCGCGGCCGTTCTCGACGATCAGGTAGCTCGCATCGAACATAGCGCGGTGAAAGCCGGTGTCGATGACGTGGATGCCGTGGGCGATCGGCTGCACGAAAGGCAAGGGCGCTGGCATGGGCGATGGCCTCGAGAGGGATGCAGCGATTCTATGGAGTCGCGAACGGCGATCGAAGCACCGAAGG
>JANMAW010000249.1:0-3550 GCA_031360005.1 Rhizobacter sp. | reverse complement strand
GCCACCACGACAGTCGTCATCGTCGCGTTCCGGTCAGAGCAGCACGCGGCGGAAGTCGGCGAGCACCTGACCGAGGTACGCGTTGAAGCGCGCTGCCGAAGCACCGTCGATCACGCGATGGTCGTACGACAGCGACAGCGGCAGGGTCAGTCGAGGCACGAATTGCTTGCCGTCCCAGACCGGCTTCATCGCGCTCTTCGACAAGCCGAGGATCGCGACCTCGGGCGCGTTGATGATCGGCGTGAAGTGCGTCCCGCCAATGCCCCCGAGCGAACTGATCGAGAAGCAGCCGCCGGTCATGTCGGCAGGGCCGAGCTTGCCGTCGCGTGCCTTCTTCGCGAGTTCGCCCATCTCAATGCTGATCTGCAGCACGCCCTTCTTGTCGGCATCGCGCAGCACCGGCACGACCAGTCCGTTCGGCGTATCGGCGGCGAAACCGATGTGGAAGTACTTCTTGTAGACGAGCTGGTCGCCATCGAGGCTGGTGTTGAACTCGGGGAACTTCTTCAGCGCAGAGACGACCGCCCTGATCACGAACGCGAGCATCGTGACCTTGACGCCCGCTGTTTCCTTGCCCGGCCTTTCGTTCTCCTTGTTGGTCGAGACCCTGAACGCCTCGAGCTCGGTGATGTCGGCATCGTCGTTGTTCGTGACGTGCGGAATCATCACCCAGTTGCGGTGCAGGTTCGCGCCGCTGAGCTTCTTGATGCGCGACAGATCCATGCGCTCGACCGCGCCGAACTTCGCGAAATCCACCTTCGGCCACGCCAGCAGGCCGGGGATGCCGCCACCGGCTGCGGCTGCCGGCACGCTGGACGCCTGCGCCTTCGTCTGCACGCTGCCGGCCATCACGCCCTTGACGAAGCCTTGCAGGTCGTCCTGCGTGATGCGGCCTTTCGGGCCCGAGCCCTTCAATTCGGCGAGCGGAACGCCGAGTTCGCGCGCGAGCTTGCGGATCGTCGGCGAGGCATGCGGCAGCGCGCCCGTCGACGTGCCCGGCTCGTGCGCCGGCAGCGCCGCGGTGGGCACCGTCTTCTCGGCACCGGTGGAGGCGCTCGGTGCCGATGTGACGGCGGTCGCGGGCGCCGATGTGACCGCGGCCGCAGGCGCCCCCGCTGCCGCAGCCGGTGCCGAGCCTGCACCGCCCGCGGCCTGAACCACCGCGACAAGGCTGCCCTTCGCAACCTTGTCGCCGACCTTGACCTTCACTTCCTTCACGACGCCGGCGTGCGACGACGGGATCTCCATCGAGGCCTTGTCGCTCTCGACCGTGATCAGGCTCTGCTCGACCTTGATCGAATCACCGGCCGCAACCATGACCTCGATCACCGTGACCTCATCGAAGTCACCGATGTCGGGCACGAGCACGTCCACGGGTCCGGCGCTCGATGCAGCGGCAGGCTCCGCAGCGCCGGCCGGCGCCGGTGATGCGACTGCCGATGCCGCCGCGGACGCGCTCGCAGGTGCGGGCGCCGCGGCGCCGGCCCCTTCGGCCTCCAGCACCAGCACGAGCGAGCCCTCAGCGACCTTGTCGCCGATCTTGACCTTGAGTTCCCTGACCACGCCGGCGTGCGACGACGGAATCTCCATCGACGCCTTGTCGCTCTCCACGGTGATGAGCGACTGCTCGGCCTTGACCATGTCACCGGGCTTCACCAACAGCTCGATGATCTCCACTTCCGCGAAGTCGCCGATGTCCGGGACCTTGACTTCCACCAGTGCCATTTTTGTTGTCTCCGTCGCTGTGCTCAGGCGTTCAGCGGATTGATCTTGTCGGCCTTGATGCCGTACTTGTTGATCGCGTCGGCCACCTTCGCCATCGGCACCGTGCCTTCATCGGCGAGCGCCTTCAGCGCCGCGACGACAATGTAGTGGCGATTCACCTCGAAGTGCTCGCGCAACTTGCTGCGGAAGTCGCTGCGCCCGAAACCGTCGGTGCCCAGCACGCGGTAAGTGCGGCCTTTCGGGATGAAGGCGCGGATCTGCTCGGCGTAGTTCTTCATGTAATCGGTCGAGGCGATCACCGGTCCGGCGAACCTGTCGAGCTGCTCGGTGACGAAGGGCACGCGTTGCGCCTTGTCGGTGGGATGCAGCAGGTTCCACCGATCCGCCTCCTGGCCGTCGCGCGCCAGTTGGTTGAAGCTGGGGCAGCTCCAGACGTTGGCCGCGACGCCCCAGTCCTTTTCGAGCAAGGCCTTCGCGGCCACGCTCTCGAGCAGGATGGTGCCGCTGCCGAGCAGGTTCACGCGCGGCGTCTTCTTCGCGCCGCCTTCGAGCAGGTACATGCCCTTGATGATCTGCTCTTCGGTGCCGGCCTTCAGGCCGGGCTGGGGGTAGTTCTCGTTCAGCAGCGTCAGGTAGAAGTAGACGTTCTCCTGCTGCTCGACCATGCGTTTCAGGCCGTGGTGCAGGATCACGCCGACCTCGTGAGCGAAGGTCGGGTCGTAGCTGATGCAGTTCGGGATCGTGCTCGCCAGGATGTGGCTGTGGCCGTCTTCGTGCTGCAGCCCTTCGCCGTTCAGCGTCGTGCGCCCCGAGGTGCCACCGAGCAGGAAGCCGCGCGCCTGCATGTCGCCGGCCGCCCAGGCCAGGTCGCCGATGCGCTGGAAGCCGAACATCGAGTAGTAGACGAAGAACGGAATCATGATCCGGTTGTTCGTCGAGTACGAGGTGGCTGCCGCGATCCAGCTGCTCATGCCGCCGGGTTCGTTGATGCCTTCCTGCAAGACCTGGCCCGACTTGTCTTCGCGGTAGTACATCACCTGGTCCTTGTCGACCGGCGTGTAGTTCTGCCCCGCGGGGTTGTAGATGCCGATCTGGCGGAATAGGCCCTCCATACCGAAGGTCCGAGCCTCGTCGACGAGGATCGGCACTGCGCGCGGCCCCAACTCCTTGTCGCGAAGCAGTTGGGTCAGGAAGCGCACGAAGGCCTGCGTCGTCGAGATCTCGCGGCCTTCGGCGGTCGCATCGAGCACGGCCTTGAAGGTATCGAGCGGGGGCACTGCGAGCTTCTCGTCGGCGCTGGTCCGGCGGTGCGGCAGGTAACCGCCGAGCGCCTTGCGGCGTTCGTGCAGGTACTTCATTTCCGGCGTGTCGTCGGCAGGCTTCAAAAAAGGAATGTCGGCCAGCTGGTCGTCGGGGATCGGGATGTTGAAGCGGTCGCGGAACGCCTTCACGTCTTCGTCGATCAGCTTCTTGGTCTGGTGCGCGGTGTTCTTGCCCTCGCCGCTCTTGCCCATGCCGTAGCCCTTGACCGTCTTGATCAGCAGCACCGTCGGCTGGCCCTTGTGGCTGTTCGCCTTGTGGAAGGCCGCATAGACCTTCTGCGGATCGTGGCCGCCGCGGTTCAGGCGCCAGACGTCATCGTCGCTCATCTTCGCGACCATCTCGAGCAGCTTCGGATGCTGGCCGAAGAAGTTCTTGCGCACGAAGGCGCCGTCGTTGGCCTTCATCGCCTGGTAGTCGCCGTCGACGGTGTCCATCATCACCTTGCGCAGGATGCCTTCCTTGTCGCGCGCCAGCAGCGGGTCCCAGTAGCTGCCCCACAGCA
>JANMAW010000187.1:0-23619 GCA_031360005.1 Rhizobacter sp. | reverse complement strand
CTCGCCGTCGCCGACGATGCAGGCGACGATCAGGTCGGGGTTGTCGAACGCCGCCCCATAGGCGTGGGCCAATGAATATCCCAGCTCGCCTCCCTCATGAATGGAGCCCGGTACCTCCGGCGAGACGTGGCTGGGAATTCCATGCGGCCACGAGAACTGGCGAAAAAGCCGCTGCAGGCCGTTGCGGTTGCGCTCGATCGCCGGATAGTGTTCGGTGTATGACCCTTCCAGATAGGTGTGCGCCACGATGCCCGGCCCACCGTGGCCGGGGCCGATGACGTACATCATGTTCAGGTCGTTCTGTTTGATCAGCCGGTTCAGGTGAACATAGATGAAATTCAGCCCCGGTGTCGTGCCCCAATGACCGAGCAGCCGGGGCTTCACGTGCGCGAGCGTGAGCGGGCGCTCGAGCAGCGGGTTGTCGTGCAGGTAGATCTGCCCGACCGACAGGTAGTTCGCCGCGCGCCAATAGGCGTCCATTTTCTGCAGCGTATCGGGGGTCAGGGAATCGGACATCGGCGCCTTTCGGGATCAATGACTCTTACGGTGACGCAGGCGAAATCGCCGCGTCGATTGTGGCTTGCGCCTCGTGCAGGATGCGCTGCAGGTGCTCGAGGCCCTGAAAGCTCTCGGCGTAAATCTTGTAGATGTTTTCGGTGCCGGAGGGCCGCGCGGCGAACCAACCGTTGGCAGTGTTGACCTTGATGCCACCGAGCAGCGCGCCATTGCCTGGAGCGTGACTGAGGATGCTCTCGATCTTTTCCCCGGCCATGTCGGTCGCGGCGACCTGCTGCGGTGACAAGGCAGCCAACTGCTTCTTCTGCTGTGCGGTCGCAGGGGCCTGCACCCTGCTTGCCACTGGGCTGCCGAACTCATCTGCCAGAGCCCTGTAGCGCTGACCGGGGTCGCGACCGGTGCGCGCGGTGATCTCGGCCGATAGCAGCGCGGCCGAGATGCCGTCCTTGTCGGTCGTCCAGACCGACCCGTCACGGCGAAGAAACGTCGCACCTGCACTTTCTTCGCCTGCAAAACCGAGGGCACCACTGCGCAGGCCCGCGGCGAACCACTTGAAACCGACGGGCACCTCCACGAGTTGGCGGCCCAGCCTCGCAGTAAGTCGGTCGATCAGTCGACTGCTGACGATGGTCTTGCCGACCGCAGCCAGCGGCCCCCAATCAGGGCGATGCTGGAACAGGTAGTCGATCGCCACGGCCAGGTAGTGGTCGGGCGCCAGCAAACCGCCACCGGGGGTGACGATGCCGTGACGGTCGTGATCGGTGTCGCAGGCGAAGGCGATGTCGAAGCGGCTCTTGATGTCGACCAGCCGCTGCATCGCGTACGACGATGACGGATCCATACGGATTTGTCCGTCCCAGTCGAGCGGCATGAAGCCAAAGGTCGGGTCGACGATGTCGCTGACAACGGTCAGGTCGAGACCGTAGCGTTCCGCGATCGCGGCCCAGTATTGGACTCCGGCGCCGCCCAGCGGGTCGACACCCATGCGAACCTTCGCCTCGCGAATCACGTCCAAGTCGATCACGTTGCCGAGGTCGACGACGTAAGCGGTCAGAAAATCGTGGCGATGCGTCGTCGCGGCTTGCAGAGCTTTGGCATACGAGACGCGCTTCACGCCTTCAAGGCGCGTTTCGAGAAAACGATTGGCCTCGGCTTCGATCCAGCCCGTGATCTCCTCGCCCGCCGGGCCACCATGCGGCGGGTTGTACTTGAAGCCGCCATCGCGCGGCGGGTTGTGTGAAGGCGTCACCACGATGCCGTCGGCGAGGCCGGCGTCATGCGGGTCTTTGCGGCCTCGGTTGAAGCCAAGGATCGCGTGCGAGACCGCTGGCGTCGGCGTGTATTGGTCATTCAATGCGAGCATCACATCGACGTCATTGGCCGCCAGCACTTCGAGCGCGCTGGCGCACGCGGGTTGCGACAACGCATGGGTGTCGATGCCGAAGAAGAGCGGCCCCCCGATGCGGTTCGCTCTGCGGTAGCGGCAGATCGCCTGCGTGATTGCCAGCACATGCCACTCGTTGAACGAGCGGTCGAAGGCCGACCCGCGATGCCCCGAGGTGCCAAACGCGACGCGCTGTCCTGCGACCGTCGGGTCGGGCACTTCCGAGTGATACGCCGAGACGAGTTTCTCCACGTCGACGAGCATTGACGCCGGCGCCGGCTTGCCGGCGAGGGGGCTGATCGGGGCCGTCATGCAGCGCCGGTCGGGCGCGACAGGCGCCCCCGCTCGAAGATGTCGAACCAGTCGCGCAGGCGCCGAGCGATCCGCGTGGCGGCCTGGACGCGGGTCAGCGTCTGCGCCCGATAGCCGGACACCGCATCCCGGAAGCTGGTGCGGCCGACCGCAAAGCCGACGTGACCCGACACCCCTGCAGCGACGGTGAGCCAACGGCGCACCCTCGCCTCATCGACGGCGCGGCCGAGCACGATGCAGCCAACCTTGTCGCGCGCGCCGCACCGCGCGATCTCGACGATGCGCCCGCGATGATCGAACGGCAGCCGGTAGAGCGCGTTGGCATGGCCGAGCTTCATGAAGCGCCTTGCGCATCGGCCGGTCGCCGCGCTTCAGCGCCTTTGCCAGCCTGGGCCGTGGAGCGCGTGGCTGAGGGTGCGAGCAATCGGCAAATGTCCGCATCGAGCAGATCACCGATGCGCTCGATGCCGAGATCGGCGGCGGGATAGGCGGCGATCACGGCCGGGTCCAGTGCGTAGTGCCCCTGACGCGGGAAAACGGTCGTCAAGCGATCCTGCATGACCTGCTTCATGGCCGCCAGAACGCGCAGCTTGTCGTCGACCATCACGTAGTGTCGCGCCGGGTAGTGCCGCTCCACCGAATCGAGCATCTGCTCCTTGTGGATGTAGATCAGCACGCGGCCGGAAACCGCGTCCCATAGGCCTGAGCGCTGAACCTTGCGCGGCTGAAACACCACATCGCCATCGGAGAGGATCACCGTGCGCCCAAAGGCGTTCAAGCGTTCGATGACGGCCAGGGCACGCGGGTAGAGGCGATCTGCGAACGGGTAGTCGATCAGGAAGGTCGACATCTGCAGCAGTCGCGGGTCGCCACCCTGCACGAGCTCGGCATCGAGACGGTAGCGCTGCAGCGCGCCCAAGTAGTCGGCATAGCCGAGTTCGCTGCGCAACCCCTCGAAGATCGTCCAATAGCGGTCGGCGCTGGCGCTGCCGAAATCGCGCTCGAGGTGAGCTCGCAGATCGGCGATGACCTGGTCGTTGTCGAGCAACGTGTTGTCGACGTCGAGCAGGAACACGACGTCCTGCAATTCGGTCATGCCGAGATGCACCTGGCTTCTCCCTCGATGCGCAATAGTGGCGGTTGATGGTGAACGCGTCGAAATACCACCACGCGCCGTTGCTCTTGACGGCGTCGAAACGGGGCTCCTGTGCCGGCGCGAAGACCGAGTCGCAAGGGGCATCAAGTCATGGCAACTCGCAGCCTGCAGGGTGCGCGCGATGCACGTCGCGTGTCTGTGCGCTGGCGAACCCAGTGGAGAAACCGTGGGAGTTCCGCGGCTGTCGGGCAAAGTTGCCGGCGGCCGGCGGCCGGAGGGGTCTTTTGTTCGGTTTTCCAGCTGCACCGTTCGCTGCCGCACAGACGACACGCGACGATGCGCCTAGTTTGTCGTGGACCAAGAACGTGAACGCAGCCCGGCGGAAGTCCCGAAGTGCGCAAGGGATATGCGCGACCGCACTCCGGACTTCAAAAACATGGATTCACGTACCAAGCCTCACCCCACCTCGACTTGGATGCTCACCGGGTGTGGGGTCTGGCTGGTCGGTCTGGGCCTCTACTTCATCGCTTTGCGACCGGCCCTGTTGCCTGAAGACCCGCGCTTCATGGGTACCACGCTTGCCCAAATTCGGGCTGCCGTGCCAGGCCTCGAGGGCTGGCTGAACAGAGTATTCACCGTCATGGGTGGATTCATGACGGGCGCGGGCGTGCTGACCCTGTTCGTCGCCACCACGGTGATGCGCTCCAGACTGAAATGGACGTCCTGGGTCATCGCGCTTTCCGGTGCGCTGACTGTCGGGCTCATGAGCGCAACCAACTTTGCGCTTCAGTCCGATTTCAGATGGGTACTTCTGATACCGGCACTGGTTTGGTTCGCGGGACTCGGCGTTTATGTCGCGAAGCGCTGAACCCATGTCGGCTCATCATGCGAGTACCAAGCGGACGGTCCGCGATGAAAGCGTGAGCGCTGCAAAGCTGACCGTCGATGCCGAACTCGAGAAGCTGCAGCGCGAAACATTCGGCTATTTCCTGCATGAAACCAATCCCGTCAACGGCCTGGTGATCGACAAGACCGCGCCGGATTGGCCTGCGAGCATCGCCGCCACTGGTCTGGCGTTGGCGTGCTACCCGGTGAGCGTGGAGCGCGGCTTCATGACTCGCGCCGCCGCAGTGGAGCGGACGCTCGCGACGCTGCGATTTTTCTGGAACAGCCCGCACGGCCCCGAACCGGACGCCACTGGATACCGGGGCTTCTACTATCACTTTCTCGACATGCAGACTGGCCGGCGCGCCTGGCAATGCGAACTCTCCACCGTGGACAGCACGTTCCTGCTGGCCGGTGCATTGGCGGCCGCCATGTATTTCAGCGCCGACAGCGCCGACGAGAAGGAAATACGCATGCTCGGCGACGCGCTGTATCGCCGCGCCGATTGGCGCTGGGCGCAAAACGGTGATGCCACGGTCACCCATGGCTGGAAGCCGGAGAGTGGATTCCTTCCCTACCGCTGGGAAGGCTACGACGAGGCGCTGCTCCTCTATGTGCTGGGGCTGGGCTCGCCGACACATCCGCTGCCGCCGCAGAGCTATGCGGTCTGGACCGCCACCTACCGCTGGGAGCAAGGTGACAAGCGGACTGACGGGCAGGACTATCTGTACGCCGGGCCGCTGTTCACGCACCAGTTGTCGCACGTCTGGATCGATTTTCGCGGCATCCAGGACGCCTTCATGCGTGAGAAAGGCATCGACTATTTCGAGAACAGCCGTCGCGCCACGTATGCGCAACAGCGCTATGCGATCGACAACCCGCACAAGTTCGACAGCTACGCCAGCCACTGTTGGGGAATCACCGCGAGCGAAGGCCCCGGCCCCGCAACCCTCGAGGTCAACGGCATCGCGCGCGAGTTCTTCGACTACGTGGCGCGCGGCGTGCCCTACGGACCCGATGATGGCACCCTTGCGCCGTGGGCCGTCGTGGCATCGCTGCCTTTCGCGCCCGAGATCGTGTTGCCGACCTTGGACTACTGCATTTACCAGGCCAAGTTGACGGCATTCAATTCGTACGGTTTCAAGGCGTCCTTCAACCCGTCGCACCCGGGAGAGCCCGGCAATCCGTATGGTTGGTGGGTGTCACCGTGGCATTTCGGGCTCAATCAGGGGCCGATCGTTTTGATGATCGAGAACCATCGTTCAGGTTTGTTGTGGCGCTTGATGCGAAGTTGCCCGTACATCGACTGCGGCTTGCGGCGAGCGGGTTTCACAGGGGGCTGGCTTGCGCCTTGAAGCAACCGGCAAACTGGCACCCGACTCAGCCAGTCTCAATGAGTCACTACGTCCCTACAGGAGGAGATCATGACAGCAGCGAATCTTTCCCAGGCCGGCTCTCTTGCAATGCCACCAGCGCTGAGAAGGGCCCAGTCGGCCATTCATCTCCCGGAAGTGCAGGCAATGCTGCAAAGACTTTCGGAATACGACCTCGGCATTTTCATGCCGCATCAACACGACGAGCGAACCGGCGAATTCCAGCCGCTACCAGACGCCGTCATGCAGGTGGAATCTGGTTGCAAGGTGTCGTTCCAGCCCATGGACGGGATCGTGAACCGGACTGACCGATTTCTTCCCGTCGCATGGCGTTGGCGAGCCGGGGCGTCGACGCCTGCCTCCGTGTGCGAGATGGTTTTCGAAGAAGGCCGGGGCCGCACACAACGCTCCGTCAAACACAAGATGCCGGACCAAGACTGAAGGAGATGCAATGAAAACGAGCGTTATTGAAGTGCGCGACATGCTCTCGGTACTGAGCGTGCCCGGAGTCGAAGAGCGCATCGGTGAAGTACCGGGTGTCGAGAGCGTCACCGTGAATTTTTCTGCGGGAAACGCCACCGTGCGCTACGACGAAACCCGACTCGATATCGCCGATATCAAGTCGGGGGTGCGTCAACGCGGGTACGAGGCCGACGCCGAGCCCGCCGCTTCGGCAGGGGGTCCTGACGAAGACAAGGCAGCACCGGGCGCGCCGCCCGCAACCCCGCAACCCGTCGCGCTGAAGACTCCCCCGGCCGCTTCTGCCGCTGCGGACGCTAGTCCTGCAGGCAGTGCACCACCAGGCAAGGCGGCTGCGGACGCGACGACAGCAAAGAAATCAGCTCCGGAGGCCGCCCCTGCGGCCGAGGAGGCGCCGCCGGGCAAGAGCTGAGGCGACAAGCGTCTTGCATTCGCCGAAGTGAATTCCATTCCAAGGAGACGCGATGAAAACGAGCGTGATTGATGTGCGCGACATGCTTTCGGTACTGAGTGTGCCCGGCGTCGAAAAGCGGATCGGCGAGGTGCCGGGTGTCGAGAGCGTCACCGTCAACCACGCTGCGAAAAGCGCCACCGTGCGCTATGACGAAACGCGGCTCGACGTTGCCGACATCAAGTCAGACGCTCGCCAACTCGGGTATGGGCCGGCGGATGAGCCGCCGACCCAGCATGCGGGCAAACACAAACCCGCGAACGAAGCCGTTGGGCAGTCACCGCCGCAGGCGGCGCCGGTCGCTGCCTCACCGCCGGCAGCCGCTGCGCCGAAAGATGCCGCGACTGCACCCGCGGAGAACGCTGCAGCATCGGCAGCGCCGGCGTCCGATGAAAGTGCGGCGAAGCCGGGCGCGAAGCCGGCAACGCCGGCAGCCGCCGCGCCGAAGGATGCTGCGTCCGACGCGGTACCCCAACCGACCGCCGCTGCCACAGCCGCCCCTGCAGCCGCAACGGCGGATTCACCAGCCAGCGAAAACCCGAACGCTCAGGAGCCGGGCCTGATCGAGAAAGTGACCACCTGGGTGCGGGAGACATTGTCCGGGAACGACACCGACAAGGTCGAGCCCGACGCGCCGCCTGAAACGCCCACAGCCAAGGCGCCGAAAACCGGCGCGGCCGTGCCCGCCGAGCCTGCGCCGGCCGCTCCCGCAGCAGGTGGCCACGAGGGCCACGCGAAGGCGGGCGCGCAGCCCGCCATGTCGGCGGACATGGCGCACGAAATGGGCCACGACGGCATGGATCTGCCTGCCATGGTGCGCGACATGCGCAACCGTTTCTGGATCTGCCTGGTGTTTACCGTGCCGATCTTCATCTATGCCCCGATGGGCGGAATGTGGCAGGCACCGGCGCCGCCGTTCGGGCTGGACCTCGATCTGTGGCTGTTCTTTTTCGCCAGCGCGGCGATTCTCTATCCGAGCTGGCCATTCTTCGTCTCGGCTTGGCGTGCGCTCAGGAAGGGCACCCTGGGCATGGCGGCACTCATCGTGTTGAGCGTCGGCACCGGGTACCTCTTCAGTGTCGGAACCACGTTCTTCTTCGAAGGGGAAGGGCAGTTCTTCGAAGCCGCCGCCGTGCTGCTGGTGTTCATCCTGCTCGGCCACTGGCTGGAGATGCGGGCGCGCGCCGGTGCATCGTCCGCCATCAAGGCGTTGATGAACCTCACGCCGGCCAAGGCCAACGTCATCCGCAACGGCGCCGAAGTCGAAGTCCCGACGGCGCAGGTGCTGGCGGGCGAGACGGTTGTGATCCGGCCAGGCAACAAGATTCCGGTCGACGGCACGATCGAGACCGGCGAATCACTGGTCGACGAGTCGATGCTGACCGGCGAGTCGATGCCGGTCCAGAAGGGACCGGGTGCCACCGTCGTCGGTGCGAGCATCAACAAGAGCGGCAGTTTTCGCTACAAGGCGACCAAGGTCGGCGCCGACTCCGCTCTGGCGCAGATCGTGAAACTGGTGCAGCAGGCGCAGAACTCGAAGGCGCCGGCGCAACTGCTTGCGGACAGGGCCGCGCAATGGCTGGTGATTGCCGCCATCGTCATCGGCCTCACGACCTTCGCGGTGTGGTTCTGGGTGATGGGTGAGCCGCTGCTGCTCGCCGTGACGCTGACCATCACGGTCTTCGTGATCGCCTGCCCGGATGCCTTGGGACTTGCCACGCCGATGGCCGTGATGGTGAGCACCGGCCTGGGGGCTGCGAACGGCATTCTGTTCAAGAACGCCTCGGCGCTCGAGGACGCCACCAAGCTCAACGTCATCATCTTCGACAAGACCGGCACGCTCACCGTCGGCCAACCCGAGGTCGTGGAGATCGTCATGGCGGACGGGGTCACCGAGGACGTGGTGCTGACCGCAGCCGCGGCCGTCGAGCAGGGGTCCGCCCATCCGCTGGCCCAGGCCATCGTGCGCCGGGCGTCCAAACTCACCATCGTCGCGCCGACCGGCTTCGAGAGCCTCGACGGGATGGGCGCGCGCGCCGAAACCGCTGGCGGCACGGTGTACTTGGGCAACCGGCTGTTGATGGACACGCAAAAGCTCGCGCTCGGCCCCCTCGAGGCCCAGGCCACGCGCCTGCAGGGCGACGGCCGCACGGTCGTACACGTGTCACAGGCCGCTCGCGTGATCGGCCTCATCGCCATCGCCGATGCGATCCGGCCCACCTCCAAAGCGGCAGTGGCCAAGTTGCGCGAAAGCAAGATCGAAGTGGTGATGCTGACCGGCGACAACCTGGCCACGGCCAAGCGTATCGCCGCCGATCTCGGCATCGACAAAGTGCTGGCCGACGTGCTGCCGGGCCAGAAGGCCGAAAAGGTGAAGGCGCTGCAGGCCACGGGCAAGAAGGTCGGCATGGTGGGCGACGGCGTCAACGACGCGCCGGCGCTGACCCAGGCCAATGTAGGGTTCGCCATCGGCGCCGGCACCGACGTCGCGATGGAAAGCGCCGATGTCGTACTGATGAAGAGCGACCCGTACGACATCGTCGGCGCGATCGAGTTGTCGCGAGCCACCGTGCGCAAGATGCACCAGAATCTTTGGTGGGCAGTGGGCTACAACGTGATCGCGTTCCCGCTTGCCGCGGGCGTCTTGTACCCGTTCGTTCTGAGCCCGGAGGTCGCGGCGCTGTCGATGTCCGGCAGCACGCTGATCGTGGCGATCAATGCGCTGCTGCTCAAGCGCACCAAGCTGGCAGGCATTCGTCAGCCGGGCAAGACAGCTGCACCCGGGTCGGCCGACGCGGCAGCAGCACCGCCGCCAGGCGCGCCGCCTTCGGTACCCAACAGCCCTCGATCGAAAGGGGCGACCGCCTGACGGTGGCATCGACACAGACCACGAGAACAAGACGCGAGCCTTCGACTTGCTCGACCACGCACCAGGGGTTGATATGAAGATACTGATGGTTCTGACATCCCACGACAAGCTCGGGGACACGGGCAAAAAGACCGGCTTCTGGCTGGAGGAGTTTGCGGCCCCCTACTACGTATTCAAGGACGCAGGCGCGCAGATCACACTGGCTTCACCGCTCGGCGGCCACCCTCCGCTGGACCCCAAGAGCGACGATGCGGCTTCGCAAACGGATTTCACTCGCCGCTTCAAGGCGGACCCTGCCGCACAGGCCGCCCTCGCCCGCACGATCAAGCTGTCGGGCGTTGCTGCGGGCAAGTTCGATGCCGTGTTTTATCCCGGCGGGCATGGCCCCCTGTGGGATCTGTCCGAGGACGCGTCCTCGATCGCATTGATCGAAGCGATGCTTGCCGCAGGCAAGCCGGTCGCCGCCGTTTGCCACGCTCCGGGCGTGCTGCATCACACCAATGGACCGGACGGAGCCCCCGTCGTGAGCGGCAAGGCAGTGACCGGATTCACCAACACCGAAGAGCAGGCGGCCGGACTGACAGAGGTCGTTCCCTTCCTGGTAGAAGACATGCTGAAAAAGAACGGTGGCAAGTATTCCAAGGCCGCCGACTGGCAACCCCATGTCGTCATTGATGGCCTTCTGATCACCGGGCAGAACCCGGCATCGTCTGAGCCTGCCGCCCGTGCAATGCTGAAGCAGTTGACTTGAAGATCAAGCTGGCAGCTGGCGGCTGGCGGCATTTGTCTACCGCGGCGCCGGCTAGACGTCAGTAGCAAGGGTGTCGCATCCCGGCGCGCCGCCCCTCACTTCTTCTTCTTGAGCCACTGATCGAAGTGCGCGATCTCTTTCTTCTGCGACACGATGATCTGCTTGGCCATGGCCTTCATTTCCGGCGACTTGCCGTGCGCAAGCTCCATCTCCGCCATGGTCAAGGCTTGCTGATGGTGCATCTTCATCATCATTGCGAAGTCTTTGTCAGTGTCGCCCGACATCGGCATCTTCTGCATGCCGTCCATGCCCATCATCATGGACGCCTTCATGTCATTTGACCCTGCTGCGCCCTTCGGCATCTGTCCCATGGGCATGCTGGCGGACGGGGCCATGGCAGGAGCGGTCTGCGCCTGCGCCGGTGCTGATGCGAGCCAAAGTGCCGTCAGCGGCACGAGGCACAACGCCTTCGTGGGGTGCGTCTTGAGGTTCATCGATATCTCCTGGGGTGAACTTCGGTGATCAGTGAGCCATGGCGAGGCAGGCATCAGCACAGCGCTTGCAAGCTTCGGCGCAGCGCTTGCAGTGGTCCATGTTGTGCTTGCCGCACTCTGTTGCGCAGCCGCGGCAAGCGTCCGCGCAGAGCGCGCAGATGGCCTGCATGTGTTCACCGCCCCTGGCAATCGACGCGGCGGCGAGCCGGCAAATATCGGCACATTCCAGATCCAACGCGATACAGCGCGCCATCGGTTGGGGGTCAGTCTCCTGGAGACAGGCCGTTGCGCACTGCAGGCATGCCGAAGCGCATTCGTTGCAGGCCCGTAGGCTTGCATCGTCGATCTGGTTGGGCATGGCATTCCCCAAAGCGTCGGTGACTCGACGCCCCAATCTAGGTCCGCGCGCGGCCGACAACCGTAGGACAGCAGCACCGGGTGACGTAGGAGCGCGCCGGGGCGCGAACGCACGCCCCGGTCACCAAAAAAGCCGCAGTGCTCAATTCGGCACGTAGCCCGCCTCGGCAACTGCCGACTCGATGGTCTCGCGGCCTTCGGTGGTCTCTATGCGAACCCGGTGGCTCGCCAGGTCGATCTCAACGTTGGCCTGCGGGTCAACCTGCTTGATGGCCTTGGTGACGACACTGACGCAATGGCCGCACGTCATGGAAGGGAGAGTGAGTTCGATCACGGGTGATCCTTGAGACGGTGAAGCAAGGATGTTCGACCTTGCCATGGTGGTAAGGTCAAGTGGCCATCTGGCAATCCCTGCTGTTTGAAGGGTGTTCCCGCGCGATCGCCTTGACATTCCCATGATGGAAACATTGAAACTGGCCGCATATTCAATCTTCGGCCTCGCAAACGCATCACCAACGGGTCGGCATCGAGGCCGCACACCATGAACGCTGTCACTGCACTGATCCCCGATCCAGGCGCCCTGCTCGACTGGAGCTTGCCGATCGATGGCATGACCTGCGCCTCGTGCGTTGCGCGCGTCGAGCGCGCGCTGCAGAAGATACCCGGCGTCGCTGATGCCAGCGTCAATCTGGCGACCGAGGCGGCCAACGTCCGCTCGGCGCCCGGCATTAGTCTCGCCGACCTTCGGGCGGCGGTCGAGCATGCCGGCTACACCGTCGCCGAGAGCAGCGTATCGCTGGCCATCGACGGCATGACTTGCGCGTCGTGCGTGTCGCGCGTCGAGAAGGCACTGATGCGTGTTCCCGGCGTGGTGCGGGCGGAGGTCAACCTGGCGACCGAGTCAGCCACCGTCTCGGTGGCCACTCGCCACATCGACGAGGCGGCGCTCGTGGCCGCCGTGGAGCGCGCGGGATACGTGGCCCGGCCGCGCCATGCCGAGTCCGGGGCAGACGCAGCGGCAAACTCCCGGCCATCATTCGAATGGTGGCCCGTGGCGCTCGCCGCCGCACTCTCGGCGCCGCTGGCGTTGCCGATGATCGGCCTGCTGTTCGGCCGGCACTGGATGCTCCCTGGCTGGATTCAGTTGGCCCTGGCAACACCGGTGCAGTTCTGGCTCGGTGCCCGCTTCTACCGCGCAGGCTGGAAGGCCGTCAAAGCGGGCAGCGGCAACATGGACTTGCTCGTGGCCCTGGGCACCACCGCCGGCTACGGCCTGAGCCTGGTGCAACTCCTGCGTTACGGCAGCGAGAGCATGCCGCATCTGTACTTCGAAGCCTCTGCGGTGGTCATCACCCTGGTGTTGCTCGGCAAGTGGATGGAGACGCGGGCCAAGCGGCAGACCACCGAGGCGATCCGCGCGCTCACTGCACTGCGACCGGAGACGGCGCGCGTGCGCCGGGACGGCATCGACACCGAAGTACCGGTCGCGCAGGTTCACGTAGGCGATCAAGTGGTCGTGCGGCCCGGCGAGCGGCTGCCCGTGGATGGACAGGTGCTCGAAGGCAGCAGCGACGTCGACGAGTCGCTCATCACCGGCGAAAGTCTGCCGGTGGCCAAGCACCCGGGCGACAAGGTCACGGGCGGCGCGGTCAATGGCGAAGGCCTGCTGATCGTGCAAACGACCGCTGTCGGTGCCGAATCCACACTCGCTCGCATCGTCCGGCTGGTCGAGTCGGCGCAGGCGAAAAAGGCGCCGATCCAGCGCCTGGTGGACCGTGTGAGTGCCGTCTTCGTGCCGGTGGTCATCGTCATCGCCTTGGTCACCGTAATGGCCTGGGGCCTGGCCACAGGCCATTGGGAATCCGCCATCCTGAACGCGGTCGCGGTGCTCGTGATCGCCTGCCCCTGCGCACTCGGCCTGGCCACGCCGACCGCCATCATGGTCGGCACCGGTGCTGCCGCGAAGGTCGGCATCCTGATCAAGGACGCCGAGGCGCTGGAGGTGGCGCATCGCGTGACGGTGGTTGCTTTCGACAAGACCGGCACGCTGACGGTGGGCAAGCCGGAACTGATGGCCGCGGTCCCCGCAGCGTCCTCACGCACAGACCGGGCGGCGCTGCTGGCAGCCAGCGCCGCGGTGCAGGCCGGCAGCGAACATCCGCTGGCTTCCGCGGTCACCGCCGCGGCGAAAAGCGAGGCAATCGTCGTGGCGCCCGCGACCGCTGTGCGCGCGGTGGCGGGCCGCGGTGTCGCTGCATTGGTAGAGGGCCGCGAGCTGCGGCTCGGCAGCACCCGCTTCATGCAGGAGTTAAACGTCGATCTCTCGTCGCTGGCCGCCGACGCCGCCGCATGGCAGGCGCGCGGCTGCACGGTGTCGTGGCTGGCGGAGTTGGCATCGAGCGTGTCGTCAGGCGCGCCGACAGGTTTGTCCGGAGCCGCGCCGACAAGTTTGTCGGCAAGCCCCCGCTTGCTCGGCCTGCTGGCCTTCGGCGACGCCCCGAAAGCGAGCGCCGCCGCAGCCGTGCTCGCCTTGCAGAAGATGGGCATCCGATCGGCCCTCGTCACCGGCGACAACGCGGGCAGCGCGCGGGGTGTCGCTCAAGCGCTCGGCATCACCGATGTGCATGCCGACGTGCTGCCCGAGCACAAGGCCTCCATCGTTGCGCAGTTGAAGGCGGGCGGCGAGCGCGTCGCGATGGTCGGCGACGGCATCAACGACGCGCCTGCACTCGCTGTCGCCGATGTGGGCATCTCCATGTCCACCGGCACCGATGTGGCGATGCACACGGCCGGCATCACGCTGATGCGAGGCGACCCCGCGCTGGTGGCCGACGCGATCGACATCTCGCGCCGCACCTACGCGAAGATCCGGCAGAACCTGTTCTGGGCCTTCGTCTACAACGTGGTGGGCATCCCACTGGCGGCGCTCGGTCTGCTGAGCCCGGTGATCGCCGGTGCGGCGATGGCTTTCAGCAGCGTCAGTGTGGTCAGCAATGCGCTGTTGCTGCGGCGCTGGAAAGGAGCGTCCCGATGAACGATGCCGAACAATTCAACATCGGCGAGGCAGCGGCCCGTTCCGGTGTCTCGGCCAAGATGTCGCGGCACTACGAGTCGCTCGGGCTGCTGCGGGCGGTTGCGCGCACCGAATCGGGCTACCGGCGCTACGGCGAGAAAGAGGTGCACACGTTGCGCTTCATCCGGCGTGCCCGAGATCTGGGTTTCAGCATGGCCGAGATCGCCGAGTTGCTCAAGCTCTGGCAGAACCGCCGCCGCGCCAGCGCCGATGTGAAGCGCATTGCACAACGCCACGTCGCCGACCTGGAGCGTCGCATGGCGGCGCTGGCCGACATGCGCGATTCGCTGAAACACCTGGCCGATTGCTGCCAGGGCGACCATCGCCCGGATTGTCCAATCCTCGAGGAACTGGCCGGTCACATCAGCCATCCGCCTGCTGAGCCTTGAGCGAAACTCGCGAGACCTGATTCACCATTGCGAGCCTTTCATGCCTGATCAACGGTGGGACTTCATGAATCTTTCAGAGCAGCGTCAGCGCCAGGCGGCGCTTGCAAGGTGGGAAAGCGAGGGCGGCGCGGGACCGTGGCCTTCACGCGAGCATTCGGTTTCTGACGATGGGCAATCTGACGGCCCGCCGTTGACAAATACCGAGTTGGTGCAGCTTCAGATTCGCGTGATTGCGCTGGAAAACCTGGTGATCGCGCTGCTGGCAGAAGGGTCGGAACGACAACTGGGGCTTGCTCATGCAATGGCGGCGTACATCTCTCCGCGGCCGGGCTTCACCCCTCACCGTCTGACGATTCATGCGGCGGCAGAGATGATCAGTCTCGTCAAACGGGCGGGCGCTTTCCGGTGACAGGTCCCTCCCGCCCGCAGCGCTAGACCGGCCGCCTGCCCTGCGTGGAAAATCTCGTTGCTCTCACCAGCGCCTCGCCGGGTGCGACGCTGCTGCTGACCGCCATCGTGCTCGCCAGCCTCATCGGCCTGTACGTCGTGCCGTCGATGATCGACCGCAACCTGTTTCGGCCACACTGGCTCGTGTCATGCCGCCAGTACCCGACGCTGATCACCAGCGCTTTCCTTCACGCCGACCTGGCGCATCTGTTCTTCAACGCATTCACGTTCTGGGCGTTCGCCTTCCCTCTGGAGCACGCGATCGGAACACCGAAATTTCTCGCGCTCTACTTTTTCGGCCTGCTCGCGAGCGACCTGGGAACCTACTTCAAGCATCGGAGCGACCCCGGCTACCAGTGTCTCGGCGCCTCCGGCGCCATCCTGGCCGTGTTGTTCGCTTCCATCGTCTACTTCCCATCGGCGTCGATCTTCATCCTTCCGATCCCTGTCCCGATCCCGGCACCGTTGTTCGCGATCGCGTACCTGGCTTACAGCTACTACGCCTCACGCCAGGCTCGCGGACGGGTCAACCACGACGCGCACCTGGTTGGCGCTCTGGCAGGCGTCGCGTTCGTTGCTTTGACGGATTTCGAGGCCATCGGGCACGCATGGCGTCTGGTCCTCGGCTGATGCATCGGTTCGACCGCTGAAAGTCACGTCGGGCAACCTGCCATTCATGCGCCGCCGCACCAGCCAAACCGGCGCCGGCCGGCAGAATCCATCGAGGGACCTCGCCATGCGCTACGAGCTTTACTACTGGCCCACCATTCAGGGACGCGGCGAGTTCGTTCGGCTGACGCTCGAGGACGCCGGCGCAGACTATGTCGACGTGGCGCTGGTGCCCGAGGAAGAAGGTGGCGGCGTACCGGCAATGGCAATCTTCCTTGAAGGTGACGACGTCGAATGCCCTCCCTTCGCACCGCCATTTCTCAAGGCCGGCCGGCAGGTGGTCGGACAGACCGCCAACATCCTGCTGTTCCTGGGCGCCCGGCTGGACCTTGCGCCCCGCGATGCGGCCGGCAAGCTGTGGACCCATCAGTTGCAACTCACACTCGCCGATTTCGTCAGCGAGATCCATGACACCCATCACCCGTTGGGCTCGGGCCTCTTTTACGAACAGCAGCTTGCTGCTGCGAAGCAGCGCTCGAAGGAGTTTCTGGCGCATCGCCTGCCCAAGTTCCTCGGCTACTTCGAGCGTGTCCTGCGGCGCAATTCGAGCCGCGGCGCGGGAATGTCCGGCACTCGGCTCACCTACGCCGACCTGTCGATGGCGCAAGTGATCGCCGGGCTGCGCTACGCCTTTCCGAAGGCGAGTGGCGCGGCCCTTGCCAACTGCCCGCGCATGTGCGCACTGCACGACGAGGTCTTCGCCCGGCCGCGCCTGAAGCGCTACCTGGCGTCGGGCCGTCGCGTGGCGTTCAACAACGACTGCATTTTTCGGCACTATCCCGAGCTCGACGGATGACTGAATGCAAAGGCACGGAACAGCGCGAAATTCCTGCGAGGTCGCGAAGCAGCGACTGGCTTCCGGGGCTCCCGCGTGACGGCGGCTATCGTTCCCGCCGAACGGAAAGGGCATCCGACGCCCCGGTGCGGAAGGCGCCGGCCCCCCTCGGACCAGCATCGAACAACCCGACGCGAATGTCGCGAGTCGACGGGGCGATCGACGCCAACCGATCGGAAGGCTCCGCATAGCGGTAGACGCTCTCGTTCAGGTAGCGCGTCACCTCCTGGATGTCGGCTTCGCCCCAGCCCAGGCTGGCGGCGCGTTGCCAACGTCGAACCTCGAACTTTAGGCTTGTCCAGTCAGTCGCCGCCTTTTTGTCCCTCCAGTGCATCTCCGATGTGTGGCAGGCAATGCAGTGCGTCGAATAGAGGAGTTCGCCCCGCGATTGGGAATGCGCACAAGGGACGATGGCGATGGCGCCGAAAAGCACACCAACCGCCGAATGCACTGCCCTGCGAAGTGTGGTCATCGGAATCTCCGGCAATCGCGTGGTGGAGCAAGCGTTGTCCACTGCCTTGTTCGCCCGTGGCGCGCAACTGGCACCCCGCTTTCCGAGGCGTTGTGGAAACAGGGATGTCTCATGCACACACGCCGAACGCGCGCACAGATTCGGCTCGCCGCCGGACAGGAAAGCGCGGCTACCTTGCGGGCAGTGTCGATCTGACCTTGGTTGTCGACAACACCGATCAGCCGCACATCGACCTTGAGCGTGATGACGTTGATGTCCAAGCCCTTGAGGGCCGCATGCTGGAGCAGTGCGATCTTCACCTTCGTTGTCACGTGTCCGCAACTTCCTCCGTTTCACCACGCCTGTCTGTGCGTTGCCGAACGGATCATTCCTCCCCAGCCAGGGAGGGTTGCGCACCGGTGCCACCGATGCGCTCCTTCCAGCGCACGTCCCCCCAGCGCACCCGCGACCCTTCCAGGGTTCCGCGCCGGGCGCAAGGCCATCCCCACTGCTGGATTCGTTCGGGAGTTGAGCCACGAAGCATCCTGACCTACGTTAGCATTCATCGCCGACTTGCCGCACAGCCGACTTGAGCGGTGTTGCAATCCGCGACAGCGCTTGTCGACCTCCGGCTCGTCGAGTGCACGGGGACGTGGCAGCAGGCCCCATACGCCGACGCAAGCTCGCGCGCTCCGCCGCGGCTCGCTTTCGAGGTACTCCCCATGAGCATTCGCAACCTCGATCACCTGTTCGATCCGGCCTCGGTGGCGGTGTTCGGCGCCTCGCAGCGCGCCGCCAGCGTCGGCGCCACGGTGTGGAACAACCTGCGTCGCGGCGCGTTCAAGGGCCCTGTGTACGCGGTCAATCCCAAGCATCGCGACTTCGATGGTGAACCGGTCTTCGCACGGGCCGCCGACTTGCCATCGGTTCCCGACCTCGCCGTGATCTGCACGCCGCCCGCGGCCGTTGCCGGCCTGATCGCGCAGTTGAGCGCGCTCGGCACGCGCGCCGCCGTGGTGCTGACGGCCGGCTTGAACGCTGAACAAAAGACCGCCATGCTGGCCGCGGCACAGCCTCGTCTGCTACGCATCCTGGGCCCGAACTGCATCGGCCTGCTGGCACCGCACATCGGCCTCAACGCGAGCTTCGCGCCCACCGACGCGCTGCCCGGCGAACTGGCGTTCGCCTCGCAATCGGGCGCGCTCGTGACCGCCATGCTCGACTGGGCGCGCGCGCGCGCCATCGGTTTCTCGCACTTCGTGTCGCTGGGTGAGCATGCCGACGTCGACTTCGGCGACCTGCTGGACTACCTGGCCAGCGACCCGAAAACCCGCGCCATTCTCTTGTACATCGAATCGATCGAGTCGCCGCGCAAGTTCATGTCGGCAGCACGCGCGGCGGCGCGCAACAAACCGGTCATCGTGGTCAAGGCCGGGCGCTCTCAGGTGGGCCAGCGCGCTGCCGCGTCGCACACCGGCGCACTGGCCGGCTCCGACATGGTGTACGACGCGGCCATTGCCCGGGCCGGCATGTTGCGCGTGGACACGCTCCAGCAGTTGTTCCTGGCGGCCGAGACGCTGACGCGCTTTCGTACCAACCGATCCGATACGCTGACGATCCTGACCAACGGCGGCGGCGCTGGCGTCATGGCCGCCGACGCAGCTGCGCATGCAG
Source organism: Rhizobacter sp. (assembly GCA_031360005.1). GTDB lineage: Bacteria > Pseudomonadota > Gammaproteobacteria > Burkholderiales > Burkholderiaceae_C > LMDS01. Next base: position 5,113 of record JANMAW010000187.1, on the reverse strand, counting down.
GTGTCGATCTGGCCGATCTGGGCGAAGTGACGCTGCAGCGACTGGACGCGGTGCTGCCCGCCAACTGGTCTCACGGCAACCCGATAGACATCATTGGCGATGCCCCGGTCGAGCGGTACGTGCAGGCCCTGCAGGCCTTGAATGACGACCCCGCGACGGGCGCCGTGCTGTTCATCCACGCGCCCACCGCGATCGTGCCGAGCGCGGGCATCGCGCGCGCACTGGTGCCGCTTGCGCCCAAGGCGCCGCCCCGCTTGATGGCATGCTGGCTCGGCGAAGCTTCGGTCCGGGATGCACGACAGATTTTTCAGGAAGCCGGCATCGCCAGTTATCCGACGCCGGAGGAAGCGGTGCGCGCTTTCGCGATGCTGGTGGCCTACCGCCGCAACCAGACGCAGCTGATGGAAGCGCCCGCGATCGCGTCGGAGGTCACGCCGGCCGGCCCTGGCACTGACACGGCTGTGGTGCGTGCGCTGATTCAGCGTGTGCTGGCCGATGGTCGCGACATGCTCACCGAGCCCGAAGCGAAGGCGGTGTTCGGCGCCTGCGGCATCCCGGTGGTGGCCACCCGAAGCGTCGGCACGCAGCCGCTGGACGCAGCGAGCGCAGCCGAAGCCATCGGGTTCCCGGTGGCATTGAAGATCTTGTCGGCCGACATCTCCCACAAGTCCGATGTCGGCGGCGTGGCGCTCAACCTCGGCAATGCCGCCGCCGTCAGCGATGCCGCGCAGACGATGCTCGCGCGCGTGCGGCTGGCGCACCCCGAAGCCCAGATCGACGGCTTCAGCGTGCAGGCGATGGTGCGGCGCAGCCACGCGCACGAGCTGATCGTCGGCGCAAGCATCGACAGCGTGTTCGGCCCGGTGATCCTCTTCGGCCAAGGTGGCACGTCGGTCGAGGTGGTTGCCGACCGGGCCGTGGCCTTGCCGCCTCTCAACACGGCACTGGCCCACGCGCTGGTGCAGCGCACCCGCGTGGCGAAGCTTCTGGCCGGATTTCGCGACACGCCCGCAGCCGATCGGGAAGCCCTGCACGCGATTCTGGTCGCGGTGTCGCAACTCCTCGCCGACGTGCCAGAGATCGTCGAACTCGACATCAACCCGCTCATGGTGAGCCCGGAGGGCGCCATCGCTCTGGATGCACGCATCCGCGTGAGCGCCAAGTCGCCCGGTGGTGCAGACCGCTTCGCGATTCGGCCCTATCCGGCCGGCTTGACTGAAGCGATCGAATGGCAGGGCAAGATGCTGACCCTGCGGGCCATCCGACCCGAAGACGAAACGCAGCACCTGCGGTTCCTCGCGCGGCTCGATCCGGAGGACGTGCGCATGCGTGTCTTCTATAGCCGGCGCAGCATCGAACACAGCGAGCTCGCACGGCTGACGCAGATCGACTACGAACGCGAGACGGCCATCGTCGCGGTGGCACCTGGCCCGGACGGCGCTGAAGAGACACTGGGCGTCGCTCGCGCGGTGGCCGACCCCGACAACATCGACGCCGAGTTCGGCATCATCGTGCGCTCGGACCTCAAAGGAACTGGAATGGGACTGTTGCTGATGCGCAAGCTGATCCGCACGCTGCGCGAGCACGGGACCCAACGGCTGGTCGCGACCGTGCTCGCGGGCAACGACCGAATGCTGGCGCTGGCGCACGACCTCGGTTTTTTGCCGAGCAAACCGGGGCATGCAGACGGCACGAAAGAGCTTCATCTGATGCTGCAACCGGGAGCCGCGCGCGCGGATGACCCAGGCACTCGATGACAGAGCGCCGCCGCGGATGGGCGATCCATCCGGACCGGTCTGGCTTTCGCCCCTCTCGCCGATCCTGCCCTCGTTTTCTTCGCTTGCGCGGCGGTGCCACGTTCGATCGCCACGCGCCGTTTCAATGGGCGACCGCCCGAACTGTCGTTGCCCGCCCCCGGAAACCCCTCGCCGCAACCAAGGCGGCAATTCGCGCGGCGCCGACCCCCGCGGTCGGGCAGCCGTTCGACCAGCATCGGCCCGACGACCGGGCAACTCCTCGTTGGGCCGCTCCGCTGCCAGCGCTATCGGCGAATGCTTTTGATCATCGCCTTGCGTTGCAACACTCAGGCGACCGTGCCGAACAGCGCACCCACGCCCGCGGTGATCGCCATCGCCAGCGCACCCCAGAAGGTGACGCGCGACGCACCCAGCAGGACACTCGCACCGCCGACCCGCGCCGACACGACGCCCAGCGCCGCCAGGAAAACGATCGCCGTCGCCGAGACCCATCTGATCAGACTGCTGCCGGGAATCAGGGCTGTGACGGCCAATGGCAATGCCGCACCGACCGCGAAGCTCGCGGCCGATGCCATCGCGGCTTGGATGGGTCGGGCGCTGAGCGTCGCGGATATCCCAAGTTCGTCGCGCGCGTGCGCACCCAGTGCGTCATGCGCCATCAACTGCTCGGCGACTTGCTGTGCCAGCGTCGGCGCCAGGCCGCGCGCGACATAGATGCCTGCGAGTTCCCGGCGCTCCGCGACGGGATCTTTCTGCAATTCGCGGCGTTCTCGCGCCAGGTCGGCCGCCTCGGTATCGGCCTGGGAATGGACCGACACGTATTCGCCAGCCGCCATGGACATGGCGCCCGCCACGAGGCCGGCGATACCCGTCACCAGGATGCTGCCGTGACTGGCCCCGGCGGCCGCGACGCCCACAACGAGACTCGCGGTCGAGACGATCCCGTCATTGGCGCCGAGCACCGCCGCACGCAACCAGCCGACGCGATCGGTGCGGTGGTGTTCGTGGTGACGGCGTGCCATGGTGCGAGCTTACGCGGTCTGTCAGGCCACTCTGCCAATTAGTACGGCGCGAACATTCGCCGCTGGTCGCCACGACGCCTCCTTGATGACGCGTCGGAGTTGCGCCGTGTGGGCGAGCGAACAGACGCTGGTGAAGCGCAGCGCGTACCGTGCATGCAAGCTTCCAGTGACTGCTTCTTCATCAGGCTCGCGAGCGCGCCGCGGCTCCCACGTCGCGTGCTTTCAGATTCGCGCCGCGACTCTGATCGGCGTCGTCATCGCGTTGCGATGGATCGATGGCGCCTGGCTGGTGTCCGACTCCGATTGGATTCGTCTCGCGGCGGTGGAACCTTCCGCCGGCTCATCGCGCAACGGCACCGCGGCCGGCGTCCGCATCCTCACCCTGACTTTCGCTCCGGATATCAACGCACGAGCAACCCGCCGGCCCCCTCACCCGCTCGCTGCAGCGGGCCCAACGGGTTGATCTGCCGCTCGGTCCGATCGGTTCGCGGCTCGCCACCGTGACTGCGGAACAAGACGACGCCGTCGCGCACGGCGAGCAGCCCTTCGAATCGCCAGCCGGTCACCCGCGTCGCGCGGCGAAAGTTCAGGAAGTCGAGCATGAAGCTGCCCTCGCGGCGCGTCATTTCACGGCCGAGATGGAACTCGTAGGCCTGGCATGCCAGACGCGCCATGATGCAATCGCGAATACCCGGGTCGATCGCCTCGAAAGGAACCCCGCGATCAGGTGCCAGGCGACCCGTCAATTGCGGATACGAGATCAAGGTCAGGTTCGGGCTGGACTGCAGATCGAATCCCAGTGCCTTCAACTGCTCGACCGTCGTGCTGTAGGCCACGACCTTGTCAAACGCCTGCGCCGCCGCCTCGAAGCTGTCAAACCCGGAGGGCCGTTCGATGTCGCCGCGTGGAAACAGGTTCGCGCAACCGCAGAACAAGAGGCAAGTGCCCAGGCAGGCGATGCGGCAGGCAATCATGCGGTTGGGTTCACGCTGAAGCGCGTCGTAGGCCGGAGCGGTCCAAGGCATGCTCGCAAGCCGCCTGGCACGGTGCGCACCGCTGCGCCGCGGGCTGCGCCAGCAGTCGCTGCAGGGAGATCGGTTCACCACAATCCGCGCAATCGCCGTAAGTCCCGGTATCGAGCCGCTGCAAAGCGGCTTCTACCTGGGCCATCTCGTCGAGGTCGCGCTGCTCTTGCGCGCCGCCAAGGTCCGACAGCAGCCGCTGCGTCCCGTCGTCCTTGCGGTCCGTCACCTCATGCGCTGCAGCGCCAATCAGTTCTCGCTGAGCCTGTTCGGCAGCGTGGACCTCGGCGCGCAATTCCAGCAAACGGAGGGACAGCAGATCGCGCAGTTTCGTCAGGTGCGTTTGGGTGGCGGGGTCCATGGTCGGTCAGTCCGGTTGGGGCGTTGGTTGATAAGGCGGTCCATCAAGTTTGGAACGCAGGCCAGCGCTCGTGCTTGACGAGCGTCAATCTCTCGCAGCGGCTTCAGGCGACCGATCGGGCCGTTCGCTGGCCATCGCGCATCGACGACGAGCAAGTCGCGTCCTGACCGCGGCGCAGGCGTCCCGTCACCGCGCGCGACCCAGAGCCGACTTCCGCCGTCGATATGCGCCCGCCGGACCTCATCGAGCGATGCGCCGCACATTTGTCTTCATCGCCCCGTGATCCAGATCAATGCCGACCGCGCGCAGACGCCTAAATTTGATCGTGGCTCCCTCGCCGAACTTGGGAGATCGTTGCGAGCCACGTTATTCAACCCGCGTGAGATGAATGTCATCCTGCACCTCTCAACCAGAAGGAGAAAGAGACATGGCGAAGAAAAAGACCGAATCCGGCGTTTACCGCGTCACAGAGATCATTGGCACGAGCCCACTTTCCTGGGAGGACGCAGCGAAAAATGCCGTCGAGACCGCAGCCACGTCGCTGCGCGATCTGCGTGTCGCCGAGGTCAGCAAGCTCGACGTCAAGGTCGAAGGCGGAAAGGTTGTCGCCTACCGCGCGAGGGTGTCCCTGTCGTTCAAGTACGACGCCTGAGATCGGCGGGAGCTTGACGCGTCTCAAACGGCGGCGAGCCAGCGCTGTGCGACCGTGGCGGGCGGCACCGGTCGCGCGGCATCGACGACGATCGCGATCGCGCGCTCCGGCTCGTCGAGCAGCTCGTCCGACTCGCTCAGGCGCTCGAGCACCGCCACGTCGGCTTCCGACGGGTCGGCGCCGCTCGCCTGCCGCTGCTCGAGCCGCCGGCGCAGCAGCGGCAACGCAGCGCGGCAATCGAAGATGCAGAAGGGCAGCGCGAGCGACGCGGCCAGCGCGGCGAACTGCGCACGTTCCGA
>JANMAW010000175.1:0-19988 GCA_031360005.1 Rhizobacter sp. | reverse complement strand
CCCATGAAGTTGCCGGCCGAGAACAGGTCGATGCCGGTGACCTTCAGCTTGGTCGAGGTCAGCGAGCCCTGGTAGCGGCCGATGCCGAATTGCGCCAGGTGGGTCGCGCAGACCTTGCCCTGCTCGAACAGCGGCGCGACCAGCCCGTAGGCGATGCCGCGGTGCGCGGCGCATTCGCCGACCGAGTAAATGCGCGGGTCGGTCACGGTCTGCATCGTGTCGTCGACGACGATGCCGCGGTGGCAATGCAGGCCGATCTTCTCGGCCAGTGCGGTGTTCGGGCGGATGCCGGCCGCCATCACGACCAGGTCGGCAGGGACCTCGGTGCCGTCCTTGAATTTGACGGCCATCACCCGCCCATCCTTGCCGGCGATGAGTTCCTGGGTCTGCGCGCCCATCAGGAACTTCAGGCCGCGCGTTTCGAGCGAGGTCTGCAGCAGCTTGCCTGCCGCGTCGTCGAGCTGGCGTTCCATCAGCCACGGCGCCACGTGCACCACGCTGACCTGCATGCCGCGCATCATCAACCCGTTCGCCGCCTCGAGCCCGAGCAGGCCGCCACCGATCACCACCGCGTGTTTGTAGCGGGTGGCCGCCTCGATCATCGTGTTCGTGTCGTGGATGTCCCGGTAGGCGATCACGCCTTCCAGATCCTTGCCGGGGATCGGCAGGATGAACGGGTTCGAGCCGGTGCAGATCAGAAGCCGGTCGTATTCGGCCTCGGTGCCGTCGGCGGCCTTGACGATGCGATTGCGACGGTCGATGTCGACCACCGTCTTGCCCAGGTGCAGCGTGATGCCATGGTCGGCGTACCAGCTCAGCGGGTTCAGCACGATCTCGTCGAGCGTTTGCTCGCCCGACAGCACCGGGCTGAGCAGGATGCGGTTGTAGTTCGGGTGCGGTTCGGCGCCGAACACGGTGATGTCGTACAGGTCAGGGGCGATCTTCAGCAGCTCTTCGAGCGTGCGCACGCCGGCCATGCCGTTGCCGACCATCACCAGTTTCATTTTCTTCATCGAGCGTTCTCCTGCCACCGCGGGCGTGGCGACCGGCTTCATTCAGCAAGCCAAGTGCCAGCCACACCCGCGCCCATCACTGCACAGCGGCGCCTCGCGCACCAGCACCGAGCAGGAATCTTGCTTGTCGGGAGACACTGCACCCTGCTACGCACCGAATCGCGCGTTTGCGCACCAACAACAGCCATGAGCTTCGACGTCGAGATCGGTCATTGCAGCGAGCGCGGCCCGCGCGCGTTGAACGAGGATTTCGCGGCTGCGCAGCGCGACGCTGCCGACGACGGGGCGCGCGGCGTCGTCGCGGCGATCGCCGACGGCGTGTCGGCGGGCGGACAGGGGCGCATGGCGGCCCAGACCAGCGTGCTCAGTCTGGTCGATGACTACTTCGCCGCGCCCGCCACCTGGGACACCACGGTGGTGCTCGATCGCCTGATCAGCGCGCACAACAGCTGGCTCGTCGCCCACAACCGCCGCGCCGATGACGCTGCGATGAGCACGCTCACCGCGCTGGCGCTGCGCGGCCAGACCTGGACGCTCGCGCATGTCGGCGACACGCGCGCCTACCTGCTGCGCGCCGGCGCATCTGGCGCGGCCGAATGCCGCCGGCTCACGCAGGACCACGCCTTCGATCACCCCGACCTGCGCAGCCGTTTGACCCGTGCGATGGGGCTCGACGATGCGGTGCATGCCGACTACCTGCAAGGCGATCTGCACGTTGGCGATGTGTTCGTGCTGGTCTCGGACGGCGTGCACGGCCGGCTGCCGGCGCCGCGCATCGCCGCGCTGGCAGTGCAGGGCACGGCGCAGCAGGCGAGCGATGCGCTGGTGCTGGCGGCACTCGCCGCGGGCACACAAGACAACGCGACCGCGCTGGTGATCCATGTGCACGGCCTGGCGCGCGCCCGGCTCGCCGACGCGGTGACGCGCGGCCGCCAGTTGCCGGTGCCACGACGTCTCAAGCTGGGCGACGCGATCGACGGCCATGTGGTGACCGCGGTCATCGCCGACACCGGCGTACACCTGCTCTACCAGGTGCGAGACCCGGCCAGTGGCGCGTTGAAGGCTCTGAAAACGCTGCACCCGTCGCGCGCGAACGACCCGCAGGAGCGCGCGATGCTGGCGCACGAGGCGTGGCTCAGCGAACGGGTGGGCGAGCACGCCGATGCAGGCTTCGTGCACCTGTACCGGCGTCCCGATGCGACCGAGTTCTATCTGCTGTACGACTGGCACGCCGGCCAGACGCTCGAACGCCGGTTCGCGAGGCGCGGTTCGACCGGGCTGCCGGTGGCCGACGTGGTCAGTTGGGGTTTGGCGGCGGCGCGCGCGATTGGACGGCTGCACCGGCTCGGCGTGATCCACCGCGACATCAAGCCCGGCAACCTGCATCTCGGCGACGATGGTCAACTGCGCCTGCTCGACCTGGGCGTGGCCATCTCGGGCAGCGAACCGGCCGAGCAACGCGAGCTGCACGCCGGCACCCCGAGCTACATGAACCCCGAGCTCTGGGACAACGCGCCGCCGAGTCGGCAAACCGACCTGTTCGCGCTGGGCGTGACGCTGTACCAGTTGCTGACCGGCCACCTGCCGTACGGCGAGATCGAGCCGTACCAGAAGCTGCGCTACCGGCGCGACCCGAAGCCGCCGTCGCGGCTGCGGCCGGACGTGCCGATCTGGCTCGACCGGGTCGTGCTGAAGGCGGTGGCGCTCGAGCCGAAGCAGCGCTTTGAAACCGCAGAGGAGCTGGTGCTCGCGCTCGAGCGCGGCGCGTCGCGTCCGCTGGCCGCGTCGCCGGCCACGCCTCTGCTGGCGCGCGACCCGATGGCGTTGTGGAAGGTCGCGTTCGCGGTCTCGTTGCTGTTCAATCTGTTGCTGATTTTCTGGCTGCTGTTCCTGCCGCGCTGAGCTTCAGCGTTGGCCAGGGCGCAGTCGCAGGCCCGCATCGGCATCGTCGCGAGGATGCGTGGCGCCACCAGCGATGCGTGCTCGGCCGCCTTTTTCGGCCCAGGTGCGGGTCCAGCGAATCTGCACGAAGCGCAGCATCAACAACATCGCGCCGGCCAGCACCGCGAAGGCGACGAAACCCCACAGGTAAGTGCCGGTCAACTGCTTCGACTGGCCCATCGCGTTCGGGATGAAGCCGCCGCCGAGGGCGCCGATCTCGCCGATCATCGATCCGGCGACCGCGGTCGCCAGCGGCCAGCGCAGTGGCACGAGCTGGAACAGCGCGCCGTTGCCGGCGCCCAGCATTGCGAAACACAGCATGAAGAGCAGCGTTGTCAGCGTGAGGGCCTGGCCCGCCAACCCGCACAGGACCAGCGTCAGGCTCACGCCGATCAGCACGCCGCTCAGTGTGTTGATGCCGCCGATCCGGTCCGACACGTAGCCGCCGACGACGCGTACCGCCGATCCCATCAGCGTCGCCAGCATCGTGAGTTGCCCCGCCTCGACCTTCGTGACCTTGAACTGATCGTAGAAGTACGTCGGCAGAAAGCTCGCCAGCCCGATGAAGCCGCCGAACGTGATGATGTAGATCAGGCTGAAGGCCCAGCCGTCCTTTTCGAACAGGCACGCGATGTGGTCGCGAAAGGTCTGGTTCTCCTCGCGGTCCGGCGGCTCCTTGGCGCAGAACCACATCACGAGCATCGGCAGCAGCATCGTCGCGGCCGCCAGGCCGTAAACTGTGGTCCAGCCGAACTTCATCGCGAGCGGCGGCGCGAACAGCACCGCCAGCACCGTCCCGGAGTTGCCCGCGCCGGCAATCCCCATTGCCAGACCCTTGTACTTCGGCGGGAACCAGCCCGAGCCGAGCGACAGCGCCACGCCGAAGCTGCCGCCGGCGATGCCGAGCAGCACCCCCATCGCCAGCACCTCGTTGTGGCTGTCGACAAAGCGGTAGCCGTACAGCAGCGCGACGATGATCAGCGCCATCTCGACCATTGCAGCATTTTTTCGCCCGATGTACTGCGACAGCACGCCGAGCGGGAAGCGCATCAGCGCGCCGGCGATGATCGGCACCGACACCATGAAGCCCTTTTGTGCCGCGTCGAGCTGGAAACTTTCGCTGATGAACGGCGCCATCGCCCCATTCAGCACCCAGATCGCGAAGGTGAAATCGAAATACAGGAACGATGCGAACAGCGTCGGCGCGTGGCCGGCCTTCAGGAAAGTCTTGAACCCCGCCATGAGAATTCCTTTGCATCTGACGGGCGTCCCCGGGGGACCGGGGTGCACCTCATCGTCTGCAATGCGAATCCCGTGCCACCGTTCCGGCAAGGGTTGTCGCCGGCCTCCAAAGGGCTTACGGCGACACGGGCTCGGACGGGCCGCGGGGCTGGCGCGTCCCTGCAGCGCTGCCAGGAGCGCGCGGCGGGTGACGCTATCATCAAGCAGAGATCGACAGTTTTCTGGCGTCTGGGCCCTGCGCGATGCCGGGCGTAGAGAAGAAGACGAATGAGCGGTTTTGGTGCCAGTCGTGTCGGCCACAGGAAATTGAATCCATGAACGAATCAAGACCGGATCTGGCGCTGGCGCGTACCGACATGGCGCGTTCGCTGGCGCACGCACTTGAGGCCGACGATGCCGGCCTGGCCGGCGCGTTGCTCGAAATGCTCGACCGCGCGGGCGTGCTTGTATCGGTCAAGGACTCGGCCGGTCGCTACGTCCATGTCAACGCGCGCATGGCCGAGTTGTTCAGCCGCTCGCCAGCCGACATGATGGGTGCCACCGATGCGGATCTGCTGGCGTCACCGCAGGTTGCCGTGATCCGCGCGGCCGAGCAGGCGGCGCTGGCGCAAGGTTCGCCGACGCAGAGCGAACACCGCCTCGACCGAGATGGCGGAAAACGCGAGTTCAGCGTCACCCGCATGCCGCTGCCGCGCGCCGACCGCGGTGCGGCGCGGCATTTGATCGGTGTGTGGAACGAGCAGACCCTGACAAATCAGCGCGAAACTCAGTTGCGGCAGGCCCTCGCGCAACTGGAGCAGCAGCAGGTCGCCGCCGAACTGCTGCGCCGTGAGGCCCTGGACCAGTCGGTCCGCGACAGCCCATCGGGCCCCTATCAGCGTGTCCATTTCGATGACCAGCTCCGACGCGAGGTGGATCTGTCGTCGCGCGAGCACCGCGAGTTCGCGCTGGTCTCGATCGCCCTCGATCCGCTCAGCGATGCCGTCAAGACGCTCGGAGGCGAAGCGCGCGCGCGGGTGCTCGCAGCCCTCGACCACCTGCTGCGTGGCAATACGCGCGCGATGGACGCGTCATGCCGGCTCGAGGAAGACCGGTTCGCGGTATTGCTTTCGGGCGTCGGCCTGGCCACCGCGCATTCGCGCATGGAAGGGCTGCGCCGTCAATGCGCGACGCAGATCGTCGTGCTCGACGGGCTCGACCTCGGCTTCACGGTGTCGATGGGGGTCGCGAGTTTCCCGCACACCGCGCACAGCGAAGAAGAGCTGATGCAGGCTGCCGACTTGGCACTGCGCGAGGCGCAAAGGCGCGGCGGCAACCACGTCTCGCTCGCGAGCATCCGCTTCGACCGGGGCGCCACCTGATGCGGTAGCCCCCGCTAGCAAACTCACAGGGTGGCCGCCTTCCAGATCATGTAAGCGGCAAGCGCCAACAGCAGCGCCGCGAAAACCCGTCTGAGTTGGCGCATGTCGAGCCGGTGCGCGGCGCGCGCGCCGAGCGGCGCGGTGAGCACGCTGGCCGCCGAGACAGTCAGAAGCGCCGGAACGTAGATGAAGCCGAGCGCGCCGGCCGGCATGTCGGGCAGCGACCATCCGGCGATCACGTAGCCGAGCGCGCCGGCGGCTGCGATCGGAAAGCCCAACGCCGCCGAAGTCGCCACCGCGTTGTGGATCTTCACGTTGCACCAGGTCATGAAAGGCACCGAGACGAATGCACCGCCGGCGCCGACCAGCGCGGCGAGCAGCCCCACCACGCCCCCGGCGGTGAACATGCCCGCGGACCCCGGCAGCTGGCGTGTCGCGTTCGGCTTGATGCCTCGCAGCATCTGCGTCGCGGAAAAGGTCACGAACAGGGCAAACAGCAATGCGAGCGCCTGCCCGGGCAGTGCCTTCGCGACCTGCGCGCCGAGCATCGAGCCCAGAGCGATTCCCGGCGCGAGCATCCTGACGATGGGCCAGACCACCGCGCCGCGCTGGTGATGCGCGCGTACCGACGCGATCGACGTGAAGCAGATCGTCGCCAGCGAAGTGGCGATCGCCATCTTCAGGATGTGCTGGGGTGGCATGTTTTTGGCCGAAAGAACGAAGGTCATGAACGGCACCATCAGCATGCCGCCTCCGATGCCGAGCAAACCGGCGAGGAAGCCGGTCGCGGAGCCGAGGATCAGGAGTTCGACGACAAGTTGCCACTCGAGGCCGTAGCTCATGCCGTGACCAGCACGGCCAGTACCGCCCGCCACTCTTCGGGTGAGACCGGCGTGATCGAAAGCCGGTTGCCGCGCTGCAGCACCCGCATCGTCGCGAGCGCCGCAGCCACGCGCATCGCGGTCAGCGGCAGCAACCGTGTCTTGCGCACCAATTTGACATCGACATGGAGCCAGCGTGGCGCGGCAGGCACCGACTTCGGATCGAAGTAGGGGCTGCGCGGATCGAATTGCGTCGCGTCCGGATAGGCCGCGCTCGCCACCTCGGCCAGGCCGGCGATGCCCGGCTCCGGGCACGACGAGTGATAGAACAAAACGCCGTCGCCGACACGCATGTCGTCGCGCATGAAGTTGCGCGCCTGGTAGTTGCGCACGCCGACCCACGCGACGGTGTGCCGCGGCGCGCCTGCGAGGTCGTCGATCGAGCACTCGGAGGGCTCGCTCTTCATCAACCAGTGGCGCATGGACGAGTCGGAAGGGGGCCGGGAAAGGTGTCCGCCGTGAACCGTGAGCCGCATTCCTGAACCCAGGCAGTTCAGGTGGGCGAGGTCAGCCCGGCTTCGGGTTCGTCTGACGCGAGACGATCACACCAACCGGGCGATGTTCCAAGCCCTTGCTCATAAGAGCATCGGTTCAAGGAAATATAAAACTCACGCGAACACGACGGACAAAATCATTCTAAGCCCGCTCGCCGCCAAATGAGTGGAACGATCAGAGCAATTGACCGTCGGCGCTGAGGGCCTGGTCGAGGCGGGAGATCAAGCGGTCGACATCGACCTCGCCGGCGGGCATCGATGACCCGTTGGCAGCCGGCTGCGGGGTACGCGCCGGGGGGCGACCTGCCAGTGCATAGGCGAGGTTCAACGCGGCCAGCACCGCGATGCGCTCGCGCGCCTTGACCTTGCCGGCGTCGCGGATCGCGCTCATCTCGCGATCGACGTTGCCCACCGCTTCGAGCAGCGCGATTTCGCCGCCGTCGGGACAGCCTAGCAGGTAGCTTTGGCCGAGGATCGTCACTTCCATCTGCTTCATGGGGCGGCGCTCCCGGTGCGGTCGGATGCACCCGTCGTGGCCGCCGCCGGATCGGTCGGCAGCCTCTCGAGCAGGGCGTCGATGCGGCTGCGCGCCGCGTTCAGGCGTGAACGCAGGTTGTCACGCTCATGGGTCACCGCCGCCACCTGCTGCTGAAGCAGCGCGTTGGTGCGCTGCAGTTCGACATGCCGCACCAGCAGGCGCTCGACCCGGTCGGCGAGTTCTTCGATCTTCGACATGGCGCGTGGCAATCGTGGGTGCGAGGGCTGAGAGCAGATTGTAAAGGTCACCCCTGCATACAATGCGACTTGTTGGTGCCCGTGCCGGCGTTCCGTCGGCACAGTTAAACGGGAAGCAGAAGGAAGTCACGCTCGTGCAGCGTGGCAGACGAATCTGCGCTGCCCCCGCAACGGTACGGCGGACGAAGTTCCATCGAGCTTCCGCTCTTGCGCACACACCACTGAAGGCCTCGGCTTTCGGGAAGGTCGCAAGGGTTGCTCCGCCAGCCCGGATACCGGCCAACGAGGCGGCGCGCTGCGCGAGCGGCGCGTCATGAGGTGCGCACCAGCGGGGACGCTGGCGCGCACGACTTCGTTCAGCGAGTTCGTCCAATGATGATTTCCCACCCGGTGCGCAACGCGCCCCGCAACGCTCGGTTCGGTGCGGCCGCGCGTTGGCTCACCCGCGCGTGGATCGGCGCGGCCTGCGCCGGCGCGCTGGCGCAAGGCAGCGAGCCGGCGGCGAGCCGCCTGCCGGCCGTCATCGTCACTTCGACACGCTTCTCCGAGAGCGCGGTCGACCTGCCCTTCGGCGTCAGCGTGCTCACGGCGGCCGAGATCAAGGCGTCCGGCGCGACGACCGTCAACGAGGCGATCATGAAGCTGCTCGGCATTCCCGGGCGGCTCGACTTCTTCGGTGGCGGCGACTACGGGCTTGACCTGCGCGGCTTCGGCGCCGCAGCCGACAACAACCAGGTCGTCGTCGTCGACGGCATTCGTGTCAGCGAGGCCGATCTGAGCGGCACCCGGCTGGCTGGCATCCCGATCGATGCGGTGGAACGGATCGAGGTGATCCGTGGCAGCGGCGCAGTGCTGTACGGTGAAGGCGCCACCGGTGGCGTGATCGTGATCACCACGATGGCCGGCCGCGGTACGCAGCGAGAGAGTCAGGCCGATGCGTACGCTGCCGCCGGCAGCTACGGCGTGCGCGAACTGCGCGGTACCGCGACGCTCGTGGCCGACGGCTTCTCGCTCGACGCGGCCGCCAACCGGCGTGACGCCGACAACCACCGCGACAACTTCCGCTCCAAGGCTGATGGCGCCTCGGTCACCGGCCAATGGCGCAACGACTGGTTGCGTGCCGGCGTACGCCACGCTACCGATCACCTCGATACCGGGTTGCCCGGCGCGTTGAGCGCGGCGCAATACGACGCCGATCCGCATCAGACAAACACGCCATTCGACTCGGCGCAAATCCGCAACAGCCGCAGCAGCGTGTTCGGCGAGGCGTCGTTCGGCGACTGGCAGATCGGCCTGGACGCAGGATGGCGGGCGAAGTCTCTGACGAGCGACAACACCGGCTTCGTCTATGCCTACGACGTCGATGCGAGCACCCATGCGTTGCGCATCAAGTACGTCGCCCGGTTCGGGGCGGTTGCCAACAGTCTCGTCACCGGAATCGACGACGACGCGTGGAAGCGTACGGTGCCGGGCGCCTTCGGCTCGGTCTCCAACCAGCGTTCGCGCGCGCTCTACCTGAAGGACGAGGCCACGCTCGCGGGCGGAACCCGGTTGAGCGCCGGCTGGCGCACCGCGGGCATCAGGAAGGACAACAGCAGCGCTGCTGCGGACATCGACCAGCGCCCGAATGCCTGGGAACTTGGCATCGTGCAGCCGGTGGCGGCCGGCGTGTCGGTGTTCGGCCGTCTCGGTCGCAGCTTCCGGCTGCCGAATGTCGACGAGTTCGGATTCACATCGCCGGGCATGACGCTCAACACGCAGACATCGCGCGACGCCGAAATCGGCGCGCGCTGGTCGCATGCCGCGGGTCGGGCCGAGCTCCGCCTGTACAGCAGCGCGCTGACCGACGAGATCGGTTTCGACCCGAACGCGGCCGGCCCGCTAGGCCTGGGCGCCAACGTCAACTTCGATCCGACGCGTCGCCAGGGTGTCGAGCTCGAAGTGGCGCAGGCGTTCGGCGGCGGCGTCAACCTGCGCGTGAACGCCGCAGCGCGGCGCGCGCGCTTCAGGGCGGGCCCCTATGCCGGCCGGGATGTTCCGCTGACGCCGCGTTACACCCTGGCAGTGCGTGCCGACTGGTCGCCCGGCCCGGGCCACCGCGTCGACGGCGGCGTGAACCTCGTGTCGTCGCAACACCCTGACTTCGACAACGCCTGCAGGATGCCGAGCTATACCACCGCCGACCTGCGCTACGCCTACCGATGGAGCGCGGCGGAGCTGGCGTTGGCGGTAAACAACCTGACCGGCGCGCGCTACACCACGCAGGCGTTTGCGTGTGTGAACGGCACGGTCAGTTCGATCTACCCCGAAGCGGGGCGGGCGGTCACCGCGTCGCTGCGGTTGCATTTCTAGGGCCGCAGTCGCGTGTGCCCCGGTGACGCTATGGTGCCCGATGTCGAAGTGCCGGTGAAGCGGGGCGCGGCGTGAACGCGTCGCTCGCACGCATCGTCGTTGCAGTGCTGCTCAGCGCGACGCTGCCGACGCGCGCGCAGACGCAAGGCACGCTGTACGACGACCGCGGCGCGATGCTGGCGTTTGCGACCCCACCGCGGCGCATCGTCAGCCTGCTGCCCTCGCTCTCCGAGAGCGTGTGCGCGCTGGGTGCGTGCGCGCGCCTGGTCGGAACCGATCGATTCTCGAACTGGCCCGCGAGCGTGCGCGCGCTGCCCAAACTGGGCGGACTCGACGATGCGCAGATCGAACGCATCGTCGCGCTCCGGCCGGATGTCGTGCTCGTATCGGCGTCGGCGCGCGTCGTCGACCGCCTCGAGGCGCTCAGTCTGAAGGTGCTGGTTCTCGAGTCGCGAAATCATGCCGATGTGAAGCGCAGCTTGACGTTGCTGGGCAG
Organism: Rhizobacter sp.; assembly: GCA_031360005.1. Classification (GTDB taxonomy): domain Bacteria; phylum Pseudomonadota; class Gammaproteobacteria; order Burkholderiales; family Burkholderiaceae_C; genus LMDS01. Next base: position 9,473 of record JANMAW010000175.1, on the reverse strand, counting down.
GATGCTCGGCACGCCGGCCGCGGCCGAACATGTGTGGGCCGGCATCGAGCGCGCCACGCGCGCGGCCGCCGAGCGCGTGCCGGCGGCGCTGCGCGGCAAGCGGGTCTACTTCGAGGTCGACGCGACGCCGTATGCGGCCGGCGCGGGTTCTTTCATCGGCGAGACGCTGGCGCGGCTCGGGTTGGCGAATGCGGTGCCCGCCGAACTCGGGCCGTTCCCGAAACTGAACCCGGAGGTCGTGGTCCGCATGCAGCCTGACATCGTGATGGCGCTGGCGCCGAGCCTCGCCGAGATGCCCCGCCGCCCCGGCTGGCAGGCGCTGCGGGCGTTGCAGGATCGGCGCAGCTGCGGCTTTGCCGCGGATCGCTATGAGTTGCTCGTGCGGCCCGGCCCGCGCCTCGGCGAGGCCGCTGCGCTGCTGGTCGATTGCCTCGAATCGATCGCGTCGACCACGCAGGCGCGTTGATGTTCGACCCGGACCGCCGCCGCCGCCAACGCCTCGCGATCGGCCTGGCGCTGGCCACTTTGCTGTTGCTGCTGGCGGGCCTCGCGGCAGGCAGCGAAGGCTGGTCGCTGGTGCGCCTCGTACAGACGTGGAGCGGACCCGATGGCGCGCTCATCGTCGGCCAGATCCGCGTCCCGCGAACCTTGGGCGCTTGGCTCACCGGCGCGTTGCTCGGCCTGGCCGGTGCCACGGCGCAAGGCCTGTTCCGCAACCCGCTCGCCGACCCGTACCTGCTCGGCTCGGCATCGGGCGCGTCGCTCGGCGTGGTGGTGGTGCTGGCGGCGAGCGCGCCGGGCGGCCATGCGATCAGCCTGGCGAGCGCCGGCGCGCTCGCGCACATCGGCCTGGTGAGCGCGGCGTTCGCGGGCGCGCTGCTCGGCGTGCTGCTCACGCTGACGCTGGCGCGCGGCGCACAGCAGACCACGCGTCTGTTGCTGGCGGGCGTTGTGGTGGGCATGGTGCTGTCGGCCATCAGCGACCTCGTCACCACCGCCGCGCCCGATGCGCTGCGCGGCCGGCAGGCCTTTCTGCTCGGCAGCACCGGCTTTCTCGGCTGGAACGGTTGTGTTGCGCTGGCGATCGGTCTCGCACTGGCGTTGCCACCGAGCTGGCGCCTGGCGCGCGCGCTCGATGCGCTCGCGCTGGGCCCCGACAGCGCTCGCAGCCTCGGCGTCGAGCTGACTCGTATTCGCCTCGCGCTGGTCGCGGCGCTGGCACTCGCGACCGGCCTCGCGGTGTCGCAGGCCGGGCTGATCGCATTCGTCGGCCTGGTCGCGCCGCACCTCGTACGCCGTTTCGCGCCGGCGGCGCATGGTTTCACGCTGATCGCGAGTGCCGCGACCGGCGGCACCCTGCTGCTGATGGCCGATGTGCTGGCGCGGTCGTTGATCGCGCCGCAGGAGGTGCCGGTCGGCGTGCTCACCGCGCTGCTTGGTGGCGGCTATCTGATCTGGTTGCTGAATCGCCGGCGCACGACATGACGACGCTGCTGGCGCAACGGGTTAGCGTCGCGCTTGGCGGCACACAGGCCTTGCGGGATGTCAGCCTGACGGTGCGGCCGGGCTGGACTGCGATCGTCGGCCCGAACGGTGCCGGCAAGTCGACCTTGCTGCGCGTGCTCGCCGGGTTGCAGCCGGCCGACGCCGGCGCGGTGCAGCTGAACGGCCGGCTGCTCGAGCAGTGGCCGGCGCGCGAGCGCGCGATGCAGGTGGCGTGGCTTGCGCAGCACGGCGCGGCGGGTGGCGAACTGACGGTGCGCGAGATCGTGCACCTGGGCCGGTTGCCGCAGCTCGGCCTGTTCACCGCGCCGACTGCGCTGGACGAAGCCCATGTCGACCAGGCCATGATCGACGCCGAATGCACGCCGTGGCAGCAGCGCCGGCTGCACGAACTTTCGGGCGGCGAGCGCCAGCGTGTGCTGCTCGCGCGTGCGTTGGCGGTGGACGCGCCGTTGCTGCTGCTAGACGAACCGACCACGCACCTCGATCCGCCGCACCAGGTGGCGCTGGTGCGGCTGCTGCAGCGGCAGGCGCGCGCCGGCATCACGGTGATCAGCGTGCTGCACGACCTGTCGCTGGCGCTGCTCGCGGACCGATTGGTCGTGATGGACCGCGGCTGCATCCGTGCCGAAGGTTCGCGTGACGATCCCGCGCTCCACGCGACGCTGATCGACGTGTTCGGCGCCGCGATCCGCATCGAGCGCTTCGGCTCACGCTGGATCACGATCCCGAATCTCGAGAGCTGATGCGGTGAGCCCCGGTCCAGCGGTCAACATGCGCGTCGCGCAGCGACCGCAGCACCGACCCGCTGGGTCCTGTGGGCCCGAGTGCCGCGCACCGGCCCTTCCTACGTGAAGTGCGCGTCGACGGCGCGGCCCGGGGCGAATAGCGGAAACGAGTCGCACCAACGTGCCACCGCGCATTGTTCGCACAGCGGCCGGCGCGCCTGGCACACATAGCGGCCATGCAGGATCAGCCAATGGTGCGCGTCGACGAGATACTCGGCAGGCACCCGCTCGAGCAGCTTCAGTTCGACCTCGAGCGGTGTCTTGCCCGGCGCCAGGCCGGTGCGGTTGGCGACGCGGAAGATGTGCGTGTCCACCGCCATCGTCGGCTCGCCGAAGGCCACGTTCAGCACGACGTTCGCGGTCTTGCGACCCACGCCCGGCAGGGCTTCGAGCGCCGCGCGGGTGCGCGGTACCTGGCCGCCGTGCTGTTCGACGAGGATGCGGCAGGTTTCGAGCAGGTTCCTTGCCTTGGTGCGGTACAGACCGATGCTGCGGATGTGTTCGGTGAGCGCCGGGAGGCCGAGCGCCAGCATCTTCGCCGGCGAATTCGCGACCGTGAAAAGCCGCCGCGTCGCCTTGTTGACGCCGACGTCGGTGGCCTGGGCCGACAACAGCACGGCGGCCAGCAGTTCGAACACGTTGGTGTATTCGAGCTCCGTCTCGGGTTGCCGATTCGCGGCTTTCAGCGTCGCGAAGAAGGGTGCGATAGCCCGGTCTTTCATCGGCGCGATTGTGAGGCGTGAGGCGTAAACCGGCCGTGGTTCCGGGCGCGGCGCGAGGCCTGCGCAGCGCAGCGGCGACGCGGTTGCTTCAGCCGCCGCGCGCCGCGCGGGCGCGTGCCAGGGCCGCCTCGATCACCGCGCGCTTGGCCGGCGCGGGCGTGGATTCGCCGGCAGCGGGGAGCGGCGCGCTGGCGCCCGGAGCAGGGCGCGCGTTGCCGGCCAGACGCTGCTCGACTTCGAGCGCGTCGCGCTGCAGGCGCTGCCGGTGCCAGCCGTGTCGATCGCGCGCCTCGCGCGCCTGGGTCTGGCTCCACGCCTGCCAGCCGGTGCGCTTACCGGTCACCGGTATCAGTGCGATGCAGTCGACCGGACACGCCGGGATGCACAGTTCGCAGCCGGTGCACTGGGCGTCGATCACGGTGTGCATCTGCTTCGGGCCGCCGACGATGCAGTCGACCGGGCAAGCCTTCAGGCACAGCGTGCAGCCGATGCACCAGGCCTCGTCGATGACGGCGAGCAGCCGCGGCGCCTCGACGCCATGCTGCGGGCTCAGCGGCAACGCCGGCCGGCCCGTGAGCGTGGCCAGCGTGGCGACCCCCTGCTGGCCGCCGGGCGGGCACTGGTTGATGCCGGCCTCGCCGCTCGCCACCGCGTGCGCATAGCTGCGGCAATCGGGATAACCGCATCGCGTGCACTGGGTCTGCGGCAGCGCGTCGTTCACCGCCTGTTCCAGCGCAGCGATCGAGTTCACGACGGCCGAATCAGTTGCCGCGGCGCGCGACCTTCTTCGACGCGAGCGGCTTGGGGGCCGCGGCGCGCGCCCCGCGGCCGGCGACGCCTTGGTGGCTGGCAATGAAGTCGCGCATCGTCGGGTAGACCTTCTCGCGCCAGCGGCGGCCCGAAAAGATGCCGTAGTGTCCGGCGCCGACCGCGTCGTAGTGGAACTGGCGCGCCTTCGGGATGCCGGTACACAGGTCATGCGCGGCCCGGGTCTGCCCGGCACCCGAGATGTCGTCGAGTTCGCCCTCGATGGTCAGCAGTGCCGTGGTTGTGATGTCCTGCGGGCGCACCAGTTGGCCTTTCACGTGCCAGGTGCCGTTGACCAGCGCGAAGTCCTGGAACACGACCTTGATGGTGTCGAGGTAGTACTCGGCCGGCATGTCGAGCACGGCGTTGTACTCGTCGTAGAAATCGCGGTGGAACTCGGCGCTGCTGTCGTCGCCACGCACCAGGTCGAGGAAGTAGTCGTAGTGCGAGCTGAGGTGCCGGTCGGGGTTCATCGCGACGAAGCCGCTGTGTTGCAGGAAGCCCGGGTAGACCGCGCGGCCGCTGCCGGGGAAGTTGGTCGGCACGCGGTAGATCACGTTGTTCTCGAACCATTCGTAGGGCTTGTTCGTCGCCAGGTTGTTGACGGCAGTCGGGCTCTTGCGCGCGTCGATCGGGCCGCCCATCATCGTCATTGTGCGCGGCGTCGGCTCGCCGCGGCTGGCCATCAGCGAGATCGCCGCGAGCACCGGCACCGTCGGCTGGCACACCGAGATGACGTTGACCTCGGGCCCGATGTGGCGGATGAACTCCTGCACGTAGTGCACGTAATCGTCGAGATGGAATGCGCCGACGTCCTTGGGCACCATTCGCGCATCGGTCCAGTCGGTGATGAAGACCTTGTGGTCCTTCAGCAGCTCGCGCACGGTCTCGCGCAGCAGCGTCGAATGGTGGCCCGAGAGCGGTGCCACGACCAGCACGGTGGGTTGATCCTTCAGGCGGGTCAGCACCGCCACGTTGTCGGTGAAGCGCTTGAAGCGCAGCAGGCGGCAGAACGGCCTGGCGAGCGCGACCTGTTCCTGCACCGCGACGTCGACCCCGTCGACCTTGGCCGAGTTGATGCCGAACGGTGGCTTCTCGTACTCCTTGGACAGCCGGTGCATCAGGCCCAGACCGGCCGAAACGCGCTGCGCTCCGGGGGTGTGGGCGAACGGCGACAACGGGTGGTTGTAGAGCTTGGAGGTCGCGCTCGCGAACTCGGCGAACGGGCTCAACAATGCACGTTGGGATTCATAGAACTGATACAGCATTGCAGGGCCTCGTGAGTGAATCGGCGCCGGCCGGAAAGGTCATGGCGAAAATTTGGTGCAGTGCAGCATTCTAGGCGCGAATGCCCATCTTGCACTGCCCGCATTAGAGGTGAACCTCGAATCAACACCGCGTTCCGGGGCCAGTGCTGGTTTGCCGCGGGGTCAGACCGATACTTTGACGATCGCCGCCACCGTTGCGTCGATGTTCGTTTGGTTCAGCGCAGCGACACAAATGCGGCCCGAATCGACGCCGTAAATGCCGAACTCGCTGCGCAGCCGCTGCATCTGCGCCGGCGTCATCCCGGAGTAGCTGAACATTCCGCGCTGGCGGGTGATGAACGAGAAATCCTGCTTCAGCCCGGCTTGCTGCAGCTTTGTTTGCAGCGCGACGCGCATCTCGCGGATGCGCACACGCATGCCGGCGAGTTCTTCTTCCCACATCGCCCGCAGTGCAGGGGTCGTCAGCACCATCGTGACGACCTGCGCGCCGTGGATCGGTGGGTTCGAGTAGTTGGTGCGGATCACGCGCTTGAGCTGGCTGAGCACGCGCCCGGCTTCGCCCTTCGATTCGCAGACGACGCTGAGCGCGCCGACGCGCTCGCCGTAGAGCGAGAAGCTCTTCGAGAAGCTGGTCGCGACGAGACAGTCCAGCCCCGCGCTCATGAACTTGCCGACCGCCGCGCCGTCCTCGAGGAGGCCCTCGCCGAAACCCTGGTACGCCATGTCGAGGAACGGCACGAGGCCGCGCGCCTTGACGATCGCGACGACCTCGTCCCACTGCGCCGGCGTGATGTCGTAGCCGGTCGGGTTGTGGCAACAGGCGTGCAGCACGACGATCGTGGCGGCCGCGGCGCTGCTCAGCGCTGCGCGCATCGCGTCGAAATCGATGCCGCCCCGGGCGGCGTCGTAGTACGGGTAAGCGTCAACCGCGAAGCCCGCGGCTTCGAACAGTGCCCGATGGTTTTCCCAGCTCGGGTCGCTGATCAGCACGTGCGCGCCCGGGTTCATGCGCTGGAGCAGGTCGGCGCCGACCCTCAAGCCGCCGGTGCCGCCGAGCGACTGCACGGTCGCGATGTGCCGGCTTGCACGGCCGCGCTGTCGGCCCCGAACACCAGGGCCTGCACCGCCTTGTCGTAGGCCGCGATGCCGTCGATCGGCAGGTAGCCCCTTGCCTTCGGCGCTTCCATCATCATCTTCTCGGCGGCCTGCACGCATTGCAGCAACGGCAGCTTGCCGCTGGCGTCGAAGTAGACGCCGACGCCGAGGTTGACCTTCGCCGGGTTCGGGTCGGCATTGAACTGCTCGTTCAGGCCGAGGATCGGGTCGCGGGGCGCCAATTCGACGGCGCTGAAGAGCGAAGACATGGGCAGTCCTTGGCAGTGGAGGGGGCCGAGCAATTCGGCTAACCTGCGCGGTTGCCCGACGCTGGTGCCGGGCGGCGAGCGAACGCGGAGATTTTATCTGTCATGGCCGAACTTTCCGAAGTGATCGATCCGACTTCCGTCGAGGGCGCCGTCGAGGGTACGTTCGTCGACTACCCCGATTCGCCGTTCAAGCTGTTCCAGCCCTATCCGCCGGCGGGCGACCAGCCGACCGCGATCGCCGGGCTGGTCGAGGGTCTGCGCGACGGCCTGAGCTTCCAGACGCTGCTCGGCGTCACCGGCTCGGGCAAGACCTTCACGATGGCCAACGTGATCGCGCAAATGGGCCGCCCTGCGATCGTCTTCGCGCCGAACAAGACGCTCGCGGCGCAGCTCTACAGCGAGTTCCGCGAGTTCTTCCCGAAGAACGCGGTCGAGTACTTCGTCAGCTACTACGACTACTACCAGCCCGAGGCCTATGTGCCGCAGCGTGACCTGTTCATCGAGAAGGACAGCTCGATCAACGAGCATATCGAGCAGATGCGCCTGAGCGCGACGAAGAGCCTGCTCGAGCGGCGCGATGTGGTGATCGTCGCGAGCGTCTCGGCGATCTACGGCATCGGCGCACCGGCCGACTACACCGAGATGCGGCTGATCCTGCGCGTGACCTCGAAACTCTCGCAGCGCGACCTGATCGCGCACCTGGTGCGAATGCAATACATGCGCAACGAGACCGACTTTTCGCGCGGCACGTTTCGGGTGCGTGGCGATACCGTCGATGTGTTCCCGGCCGAGCACTCCGAGCTCGCGATCCGCATCGAACTCTTCGACGACGAGATCGAGACGCTGTCGTTGTTCGACCCGCTGACCGGTCGCGTGCGGCAGAAGGTGCCGCGTTTCGTCGTCTACCCGGCCAGCCACTACGTGACGCCGCGCGGACGCGTCGTCGATGCGATCGCGACGATCAAGGACGAGTTGCGCGATCGGCTGGCCGAGTTCGTGTCGCAGGGCAAGCTGGTCGAGGCGCAGCGGCTCGAGCAGCGCACGCGCTTCGACCTCGAGATGCTGCAGGAAGTCGGCCACTGCAAGGGGATCGAGAACTACACGCGGCATTTGTCGGGCGCGCCGCCGGGCAGCCCGCCGCCGACGCTGGTCGATTACCTGCCGGCCGATGCGCTGATGTTCCTCGACGAAAGCCACGTGCTGATCGGTCAGTTCGGCGGCATGTACAACGGCGACCGGGCGCGCAAGACGACGCTGGTCGACTACGGCTTTCGCCTGCCGAGCGCGCTCGACAACCGGCCGCTGAAGTTCGAGGAATTCGAGAAGAAGATGCGCCAGGTGATGTACGTCTCGGCCACGCCGGCGGCCTACGAGCAGCGGACTGCCGGGCAGGTCGTCGAGCAGCTGGTGCGCCCGACCGGCCTCGTCGATCCGCCGGTCGAGGTGCGCCCGGCATTGAGCCAGGTCGACGACGTGCTGCAGGAAATTCGCGACCGGGTCGAGATCAGCGAGCGCGTGCTCATCACGACGCTGACCAAGCGAATGGCCGAGCAGCTCACCGATTACCTCGCCGACAACGGCGTCAAGGTACGCTATCTGCACAGCGACGTCGATACTGTCGAGCGCGTCGAGATCCTGCGCGACCTGCGCCTCGGAACCTTCGACGTGCTGGTGGGAATCAACCTGCTGCGCGAGGGTCTCGACAGTCCCGAGGTATCGCTGGTTGCGATTCTCGACGCCGACAAGGAGGGTTTTCTGCGCTCCGAGCGCAGCCTGATCCAGACCATCGGGCGCGCGGCGCGCAACCTGAACGGGCGCGCGATCCTGTACGCCGACAGGCAGACCGAATCGATGCGCAAGGCGATCGACGAGACCGATCGACGGCGCGCGAAGCAGATCGCGCACAACGCGCTGATGGGCATCACGCCGCGCAGCATCGTCAAGCGCGTGCGCGACCTGATCGACGGCGTCTACAGCGAGAAGAGCGCCAAGGACGACCTGAAGTCGGCGAACGAAGCCGCGGCGATCGAGGCGCTGAGCGAAAAAGACCTCGGCAAGCGAATAAAGCAGCTCGAAAAGCAGATGCTCGACCATGCTCGCAACCTCGAGTTTGAAAAGGCGGCGCGGGTGCGCGATCAGCTGGCGCATCTGCGCGAACAGGCCTTCGGCGCCGCAGGCTCCGACAACGTGGTTCCCTTGACGCCCGGGCGGGCGGCGTCGTGAGGGAACTTCCCGGGTCAATTCCGACCAAATTTGTCGGCATCGGCTATACTTGACGGATCTAGTCGGGATTTGGGGTTAACCCTTTATTCCCGATGTCGTCGATGTGCCGGCCGCCGCTTCTGGTTGATCTGCCGACACACGCTTAAGGAGAACTCAAATGCGTCTGACCACCAAGGGCCGTTTCGCGGTCACTGCCATGATCGACCTCGCACTGCGCGAGCACACCGGGCCTGTCGCGCTGGCAGCGATCAGCGGCCGGCAGCAGATTTCGCTTTCGTATCTCGAGCAGCTGTTCGGCAAGCTGCGCCGGCACGAGCTGGTCGAGAGCACGCGCGGGCCCGGGGGCGGCTATTCGCTCGGCCGCAAGGCCGAGGAGATCACGGTCGCCGACATCATTGTCGCGGTCGACGAGCCGATCGACGCCACCGGCTGTGCCGGAAAGGACAACTGCATGGGCCAAGACTCGGGCCGCTGCATGACGCACGACCTCTGGGCGAGCCTGAACTCGAAGATGATCGAGTTTCTCGATTCGGTGTCGCTGCGCAAGCTGGTCGACGAGCAGCTCGCGAAAGGCGTGTCGATCGAGGAGCACCCGGTGAAGCGGGCGATCTCGACCCAGCCGGTCGTCAAGCCGATCAAAATCACCGCGCCCAACTCGGTGTTCGCGCTCGGCGCAGCCTTCAACAAATAAATCTCCCCGCACGGTGCGCGGTGCTGCCGTGTCGCCGGGGACGACTTCGCATGGACATGACCCCGCATTTCCCCGTCTACATGGACTACGGTGCACCACGCCGGTGG
>JANMAW010000063.1:0-12891 GCA_031360005.1 Rhizobacter sp. | reverse complement strand
CGTCGATCACGTAGTAGCCGCCGAGTTGCTCTCGGGTCTCCGCGTACGGCCCGTTCAGCACTTCGGTCTTGCCGTTGCGCACGCGCACCGATGTCGCGTCGCTGGTCGGTCGCAGCCGGTTGGCGGCCTGCATCGCGCCGGCCTTGGCGATCGCCTCGCTGTAGGCGCCGTAGGCCTGCATCATCTTGCCCATCTCGTCAGGCGACATCGCGTTCTCCTGTGCTTCGCTGGCATAGATCATCAACAGGTATTTCATCGGGATCTCCTTGGGGTTGGCGACGCTGCCGATTGCCGCGTCTGTGCAATGACGTTCGGGCCGGGCGGATTTCGACACACCGGCGAACCGTTTCGAAAATGCGCTGCGCCGCGCCTTCCTGGCGCGTGACCGACGACGTGCGCTGGCGTCGTGCAACTGCGCAGCGCCCGGCCGCGCACGCCCCTGACCTGCACGCCCGAGGCACCGTGTCTGGTCCAGCATCAGTATGCTCCGACCATGGGCTACTCGACCGGCAAGCTCGCCTTCATCGTCATCGTCGCGTTGATGTTGTCGTGCCTCGGTGCGTGGTGGCTCGCGCACCGTTACCGCATCGTGATGCGGCGGCTGATGAGTGCGCCACTCGGTGCCGGCGCCACAGCCACTGTCGCGGCATCCGCGGCGTCGCCGCTCGTCAGCGAACAGCTCGCGCCGCCCGAACCTGTTTCGCTGGCCGACAACCGCCGCGCCGCGATCCGGCTCACGCTACTGTTGCTGGGCCTGTCGTGCCTGATGGCGGTCAGCAGCGCCGGCCTGTGGCTCGCCCGGGACGTCGATGCCGGCACGTTTTCGGGCAAGCGCGTGCTGCTGCTGGCACTCGTGCAGGTTTGGCCGGTGATCCCGGCGCTCGGGCTGATGTGGCGCTGGTCGAGCACGCGCGTGCTCGGCGTGCTGGCGCTGTGGTGCGTGCTGTGCTTCGGGGTGCTGCTGTGGCGATCCATCGAAGCTCGGCCGCTCGAGCTGCTGCTGTTCCTCGCCAGCGACATCGGGCCGCCGCTGGTGCTGGTCGCGCTGCTGCTGATGGGCAACGCAACCCGCGCCGCCGCGCCGTGGCTGCTGCCGCCGTTCCTTGGGCTGGTGTGGGCGTCGATCCTCGGCATCGACCTGCTCGCGCTGCTGGTGGAGCGGCGCTCGCCACTGCTGATGTCACTGCCGTCGTGGCTGAGCGCCAACGCGGTGATGCTGCTGTTCGCGTTGCTGCCGTGGCTGCTGGCGTGGTGGCCGCTGCGGCGCCTCGGCCGTGCGTTCGGGCGCGCCTATGCGCGCAAGCAACTGTCGGAGCTGCTGGTGCTGTTCACGGCGGTGTGGGCGATCTCGCTGCTGAGCCAGGCGCTCACGGTCGCCAGTTCGGACGGGCTGGCCGGCCTCGCGATGCTGCTGCCGCTGGTGTGGATCCCGCTCGCGGTGAAGCTCAGCGCGCGGCTGCGCACCGAGCGCGGCCGGCCGCCGACCCTGCTCGTGTTGCGCGTGTTCCAGCGCGACGCGCAGGTGCAGGAGTTGTTCGACCATGTGGTCGAGCGCTGGCGCCTCTCCGGCAACACCGTGCTGATCGCCGGCACCGACCTCGCGGACCGCACGCTCGACGCCGCCGACATCTTCACCTTCCTCGACGGCGGCCTGGGCCAGCGCTTCATCCGGACCCCCTCGGACGTGGCCGCGCGCCTGGCCGGGTTCGACCTGGAGCGCGACGCCGATGGCCGGTTTCGCGTCAACGAGTGCTATTGCCACGACACGACCTGGCAGGACGCGCTGCACGCGCTGGTGCTGCGCAGCGACGTGGTGCTGATGGACCTGCGCAGCTTCCAGGCGCACAACGCCGGCTGCCGCTACGAGCTCGGCACGCTGGCGCAGACGCCGCGCGCGCTGCGCGTGATCGTGCTGACCGACGGCCAGACGGACCGCGCCGCCGCGCTGGCGTCGGTCGCGCACGCTGCGCCGGAGCGCTTCGTGTGGCTGGACACGTCGCGCATCGATGCGCGCAAGCGCCGTGAAGTGCTGGCGAGCCTGTTCGAACCCGTGGTCGAGGCGCCGCCGCCGCGCTGATTCCGGTGGACAGCGAGCCCTTCGAGCCGTGTCAGGTGCTGCTGTTTTCGGGCCACCGCGTCGATGCGCCCGGGCGCGCCAGGCCGCGCTTTCCGGCGGCGCTGGTGCCGCAGGCCGGCGCCGCAATCGCGCGGGCACTCGACGCACTCGGCGCCGGTGAGGGTGACTTGGCGCTCGTGCAAGGCGCGGCCGGCGGCGACCTGCTGTTCGCCGAAGCCTGCGCCGCGCGCGGCGTGCGGGTGCAGTTGCTGCTGCCGCTGCCCGAGCCGCAGTTCATTGAACAGTCGGTGCTCGGCTGCGACGGCGCCGAAGACTGGCGCGCCCGCTACTTCGACCTCAAGGCGCGCCTGCAGGACGCGCCGCTCGTGATGCCCGCCGAGCCGGGCCCTGCGCCAGCGCACGCCAATGCCTTCGAGCGCTGCAATCTCTGGATGCTGCGCAGCGCGCTGGCGCAGGGCGTCGACAAGCTGCGCTTCGTCTGCCTGTGGGATGGCGGCGACGAGGACGGACCCGGCGGCACCGCGCATCTGTACCGCGAGGTGGAGCGGCGTAGCGGCCGGGTCACGTGGATCGACACGCGCCTGCTCCCCGCCGGCGCGCCGGCGCGACGCCCCATGAACTAGGGCTTTCGCAGCGCCGGGGCCGCGCCCATCATGCCGCGCACTCGCGACCGCGTGTGCCTTCGCCCCACGCCGCACGGGTTGTGCGGTCCGACCAAGGATGCATCATGGCAAGCAAGTCCGGCTCGGCTGCCGCCAGCGAGGCCAAGGCCCTCTCGCTGCACATCGGCCTGAACGCCGTCAGCGCCGCCGCATACAGCGGCTGGGAGGGCCCGCTCGCGGCCTGCGAGTTCGATGCCAACGACATGGCGGCCCTGGCCAGATCCCGCGGCATCAAGCCCACCGTGCTGCTGACGAAGAAGGCGACGCGTGCCGGAATGCTGGCCGGCATGCGCAGCGCGGCGAAGTCGTTGAAGTCGGGCGACCTGTTCTTCCTGACCTACTCGGGGCATGGTGGCCAGGTGCCCGACGCGAACGGCGACGAGCCCGACAAGAAGGACGAGACCTGGTGCCTCTACGACGGCCAGCTGATCGACGATGAGCTGTACTTCGAGCTCAGCAGGTTTGCGGCCGGCGTGCGCGTGCTGGTGCTGTCCGACAGCTGCCACAGCGGCAGCGTCACTCGCGACCTGGCGCCCCCGCCGCCGCCGCCGGGCCAGCGCGTCAAGCTGATGCCCGATGCGGTGGCGCGGCGTGTCTATGGCGAACACCAGGCGTTCTACGACAAGCTGCAATTCGACGTCATCAAGGCTGCCGGCAAACGCGTCGTCGATCCCGACACCGCGCTGGCGCAGGTCGGCGCCGCGGCGCAGGCGACCGCGCTGGTGGGCAGCTTCAAGCCCGCGGTCGTGCTGATTTCGGGCTGCCAGGACAACCAGAGCTCAATGGATGGTGACCACAACGGCGCCTTCACCGAGCAACTGCTGAAGGTCTGGAACCAGGGCGGGTTCACAGGCAACTACAACAGCTTCCACGCCCGCATCCGGGCGGCGATGCCGGGGAGCCAGTCGCCGAACCTGTTCGTGCTCGGCAGGGCGGCGGCGTTCCTGGAGCAGACGCCGTTCAAGGTCTGACCTGAGGGCCCTCGTTGCATCGACGCGTCCGGCCCGACCGCCCACAGGAGATCGACATGCCCGACCGCAACGTGCAGATCCGGCTCACCGGCCGTGAGGCCGAGCCGCGGCTGCCGCCGCTGTTGACCCCCGCAGCGCGCTCGGTGGGCCGCGACGACGATGTGTTCCTGCCGTCGGGCTACCTGCGCGCAACCCGCTCCTTCGACGTCAGTCCGGCCGCGCGCGGTACCGGTGACGTGAGCGCCAGACAGGCGCACGCCGCCGGGCCGGACGAAGTCATCGTGCTCGAACTCGCCGATGGCAGCACGCTCATCACCAGCGCCGGGCGGCTGCGCGAGACGCTGTCGCGCACGCATCCGGAGTTCATCGGCGACGACGGCTCGATCCTGCTCGAAAAGCTGCGTGCCGATGGCGCCGCGCCGGGACGCGGCTTCGGCGAGGCACTCGGCGGGCTCATCAGCAAGGTCTACACCTTCGTCGTCGGCGCAGCGCCCGATGCGATCATCGACGCGGCACTCGAACAGGTCGCGAGCAAGGCTGAACTCGGCGTCTCGTGGGCCGGCACGAAGGCCTTGATGTGGGCGATCGAAAAACAGCTCGACCAACAACCCGGGCTGTATCGCTGGGGCGCCGGGAGCGGCAGCCCGGGCGATCTGCAAGCCGTCGATCTGACCCACCCGGACGAGCCGGCCGTTGTACCCGACCGGCCGATGCTGGTGTTCGTGCATGGCACCGCTTCGAGCACGCTCGGCAGCTTCGGCGACCTGCGCAGCGGCGATCGCGACCTGTGGGGCGCGCTGGAAGGGCGCTTCAGCGGCGGCATCTACGCCTTCGAGCACCGGACGCTCTCGCAAAGCCCGATCGAGAATGCGATCGCGCTGGCGCGAGCCTTGCCGCCCGGCGCACAGATCAGCCTGGTCTCGCACTCGCGCGGCGGCCTCGTCGCCGACCTGATGTGCCTGGGCGATTTCGATGCGCTGATCGACCGCTACGCGTACGCGTTCGAGGGCACAGGCGACGCCGACCCGGATGAAGCGACCCGCGTGCTCGGCGAGCTGAAGTCCGCGCACGCCGCGCAGCGCGCCCAGTTGCGCACGCTCGCCGGCCTGTTGCGCGAACGCCGACTCGTCGTGCAGCGCTATGTGCGCATCGCCAGCCCCGCAAGCGGCACCAAGCTCGCGAGCGGCAACTTCGACGTTTTCCTGTCGGGCCTGCTGACACTGATCGGGGCCGTGCCGTTCTTCTTCGGCAGCCCGGTTTACTCGGCCTTCAAGCGCGTCGTGATCGAGATCGCGAAGAACCGGACCAACGCGCACCTCGTGCCGGGCATCGAGGCCATGCTGCCCGACTCACCGATGGCCAGGCTGCTGCGCGACGCGCCGGTGCGCCCCGGCACCCTGATGTCGGCGATCGCCGGCGACATCCAGGGCGGCAACATGCTCAGGCGCCTGGGCGTGATGCTGACCGACTTCCTGCTGTTCGACAACGAAGACAACGACCTCGTCGTCAACACCACGTCGATGCTCGCGGGCGTCGCGCCCAAGGCCGGTGCGCGCGTGATGTTCGATCGCGGTGCCGACGTTTCGCACTTCCGCTACTTCACCAACATCGACACGCGCGCGGCGCTGCGCGACTGGCTCATCGTGGCCGATCCGTTGAAGCTCGACCTGTTCCGCGCGCTGCCCGACCCGGCCGACTTCGCGGCCGCGCTCGCGACCGCGGCGGCGAGCCGCGACGCGACCGCCCCCGACCGCCCGGTCGTCGTGGTGCTCCCGGGCGTGATGGGCTCGCACCTGGAGGTCGCAGGCGGCGACCGCGTGTGGTTCGACCCGCTCGACATCGCGGGCGGCGGCCTGTCGAAAATCGAATGGGGCCAGCCCGCGGTCGAGGCCGAAGAACTCTTCGCGATGTTCTACGGCAAGGTCTGCAGGTACCTCGCCGACAGCCACCGCGTCGAGCCGTTCGCCTACGACTGGCGCCAGCCGCTGGACGTGCTGGCCGAGCGGCTCGGCGAGTTTCTCGACCGGCTGATGAAGCAGACCCGGCAGCCGATCCGGCTGCTCGCGCACAGCATGGGCGGCCTGGTGGTGCGCGCCTGCATCCACAAGCGCCGCTCGGTGATCGACGCGCTGATGGCGCGCGACGGGGCGCGCCTCGTGATGCTCGGTACGCCGAACCAGGGCGCACACTCGATGGTCGAAAACGTGATCGGCAAGGGCAACACGCTGCGCACGCTGGTGCGGCTCGACCTGAAGCACGACATGCAGGAGGTGCTCGACATCGTCGGGGGATTCCGCGGCGCGCTGCAATTGCTGCCCAAGCCGGGCTTCGTCGACATGTTCCAGGGTCAGGTCGATGGCGGCGGGATGTTCGAGTACCAGAAGGCGAACACCTGGGTCGAGCTGAAGGCCAAGGTGACCGACACCTGGTTCGGCAACCACCGCGCGGCGACGCCGTCGCAGACGGTGCTCGACGAAGCGAGCTGGCTCTGGGCGGCCGACGGCGCGTCCCGGCCGGCGCTGCCGGCCGACTACGAGATCAAGAGCGTGTATGTCTTCGGCGTGGCGCCCAACACGCCGTGCGGCGTGCGCGAGGAGCCCGACGGCACGACCGGGCCCGACGGCACGCCGGGCGTGCGCCTGAAGATGGTGGGCACGACGCGTGGCGACGGCACGGTGAGCTGGGAATCGGGCCGCATCGGCGGCATCGGCAGCTTCTACTACCTGCCCGCCGCGCACGGCGACCTGCCGTCGACCGAAGAGTATTTTCCGGCGCTCGCCGAGCTGCTGACTTCGGGCGCCAGCGCGCGCCTGAGCACGCAGCCGCCTGCGGTGCGCGCGATCGAGCAGCCCGCACCGGTGAGCTATGACGCCGGCCCGCCCACCGCCGACGACCCCGACGCGCTGCAGCGCGGCCTGATGGGCGGCTCGCCGCGCAACCGCGTGCCGCCGCGTCCGAAGCGCCGCCTCGAAGTGGCCGTCAAGGCGATGGACCTGCGCTTCGTCGCGCAGCCGATCATGGTCGGCCATTACGAGCGCGACCCGATCGCCGGCGCCGAGGCGCTGATCGACCGCGAGTTGCTGCGCGGCGACCTGAGTGAGCGCCACAGCCTGGGCCTGTACGCGGGCGCGCGCGGCACCGCCACCGTCGTGCTGCGCGTGCCGAACGAGATCGAGCGCCAGCGCGGCAGCCTGAACGGAGCGATCGTCACGGGCCTGGGCTCGTACGACCGCGCGCTGAGCCCGTCCGACCTGACCGAGGCGGTGCGCACCGGGGCGCTGCGCTATCTGCTGCAGGTGGTCGACGTGCTCGGCAAGGCCGACCGCGAGGTGCCGCTGGCCACTCTGCTGCTGGGCTACAACTCGTCGGCGAACCTCACGGTGGCGGCCTCGGTCGAGGCGCTCGTGCGCGGCGTGATGGAGGCCAACGCGAAGTTCTACGACACGACGCGGCTGAACATCCGCATCGCGCGGCTCAGCATCGTCGAGCTCTACATCGACACCGCGATCAGCGCCGTCTACGCGCTGCGCCAGCTTGGCACGCAGCTCGCGGTGCAGGCCGAGAAGCAAGGCACGATGGTCGTGTGCCGCGGCGAACTCGGACAGGGCGAGGGCCTGCGCCAGCGTCTCTTCGACGACCGCAATTCGAGCTACTGGCCGCGCCTGATCATCACCGACGCCGATCGCACCGACGACGCCGGCCCGCCAGAGCGCCGCGGCGTGCCGCTGGGTACGCCCCAACCTGGCGGGGCAGCTGGCGCGGCCGCGCCGATCGCCGATCGCCTGCGCTTCCTCTACGTCGGCCAGCGTGCGCGTGCCGAGACGGTGGCGCTGCAGCGCCAGCCCGGGCTGATCGAGCAGCTCGTCGCGCAGCAGATCCACAACCCGATCTGGAACGAAGCCTTTGGCCGCATGCTGTTCCAGCTGATGGTGCCGCACGATTTCAAGGACGCAGCGCGCCAGCTCGATCGTGTCGTGCTGGTGGTGGACGCCTACACCGCCAACCTGCCGTGGGAGCTGATGCTGGCCGACGACCCGGGACGCGCCGATGACGACAAGCTGCCGCTCGCATTGCGAACGGCGGTCGTGCGGCAACTGTCGTCGTGGCGCTTCCGGGCCCACGTGCACCAGGGTATCGAGCGGCGGGCGCTGGTGATCGGCAACCCCTCGGTCGCCGGGTTCAGTGCGGCGTTCCCGCTCGTGAACGGGCAGCCGACCAGCGAGCCTGCGGCGTTGCCGGGTGCGCAGGCCGAGGCCGAGGCGACCGCTGTCGTGCTCGGCAGCATGGGCTACAAGGTCGACTCGGTGATCGGCGACCACCAGAGCGCCAGCAATGTGCTGACGAGACTGTACGAGCAGCCGTGGCGCATCCTGCACATCTCGGCGCACGGCGTCTTTGACCTTCCGCATGCCGATGGCCGATGCCGCAGCGGCGTGTTGTTGTCGGGGGGCATCCTGATCACCGCGGCCGAGATCGCGGCGATGGAGACGGTTCCTGAACTGGTGTTCCTGAACTGCTGCCACTTGGGGCAGGTGGACGCCGGATCCAGCGGCAACAAGCTGGCGGCCAGCGTGGCGCGCGAGCTGATCGAGGTCGGCGTGCGCTGCGTCGTCGTCGCCGGCTGGGCCGTCAATGACGAATCGGCGAAGCTCTTCGGCCAGGCCTTCTACGAGCAGCTGCTGTTGCGACGCCGCTCGTTCGGGGATGCGGTGTTCGAGGCGCGCCGCGCGGTCTGGCAGGCGCACCGCGAAGACATCACCTGGGGCGCATTCCAGGCCTACGGCGAGCCGGGCTGGCTGGCCGAACCTCGCGCCGATGGGGCTCGCAACCGCGGCGCTTCCGGCCTGTACGCGACTCCCGATGAACTGCTCGACGATCTCGCCCGCATGCGCGCCGACCTTTCACGACGCCGCGACCACCTGACCGATCGCGACACGCGTTCGCAGGCCGACGCCATCTCGGAGTTGTTGAGAGTGCGTTGCCCCCCCGGCTGGCAGAACCTGCCGCAGCTGCAGTCGGCGCTTGGCATGACATGGTTCGAACTCGGCCAGCTCGAGCGGGCTCGCGATGCGTTCCTCGCCGCGGTCCAGGCGGTCGACACGATCGGCCTGGTGCCGATCCGCGACATCCAGAAACTCGCGAATGTCGAGGCACGGCTCGGCGAGCGGCGTGCCGAGGCAGAGATAGCGGCCGGCGAAAGCACGAAGGGCAAGTCTCACACAGCCGAAGCAATGATCGACCTGGCGCTGCAGCGGCTCGATGGGCTCGACGCACTGGTCGAGGCCAAATTCGCAACCGGCGGCGCAGCGGATTCGGTGCTGGCGCTCGCGCCCCATGGTGAGCGAAGCGCGCTGCGCGGCAGCGCCTGGAAGCGCAAGGCCAGCCTGCAGGCCCGGCGTCTTTTGAGCGGTCGACTCAGCCCGTCGGAGCAGCTTTCAGCGAGCCGCGAGATGACAGCCTGCCTGAGGAAGAGCATCGAGGCTTATCAGGGCGCCGAGAGCAGCCCCGGCAGCAGCCAGTTCAGCCCCTACCATGCGTTGAATCGTCTTGCCCTCGATGCGTTGACCGCGTGGAGCAGCACGGCGAGCCGCGACGCAGCGATCGAGCTCGCGCAGCAGTGCCGGCGCGCCGCCGCGCAAGACTTCGCCATCAATCCGAGCCTCTGGGACGCGGTGAACCAGCCCGAAGCGCTGCTCGTCGAGCGATTGATCGATGGCGGCCTCGGTCGGCCCGGCGACGCCGGTCGCGCGGTGTTCGAGGAACTGGCGCACGCCTACGCCGACGCGATGAGCAACGTCACCGTGAAGCCGTCGCAGATCGATTCGATGGTCACCCAGATGGACCTGCTGTCGCGCTTTTGCGATGCGTTGTCGCTGACGCACGACGATGGCGAGACGCTCGCCCGCACCGCGGGTCACCTGATCGAGCTGGCGCAGCGCCTGCAGCCCGGCCGCACGCCGCGCAACGATCGCCCGCGCCGGCCGGCGGCGCGCACCGCGCGAAAGAGCGCGGCCAGGAAAACGGTCGCGCCGGCCGCGCGCAAGCAGGCGGCCCAGCCGCGTGGGTCTGCCAAGGCCGCGAAGACTGTCAAACGCAGATGACGCAGATGACGCCGCTGAGATCGGCGATCAAATTTGCGCCGTCGGCGTTGCGGATGCTTCTGGGAGCGGCGGCTCAGCGCCCGCCGGTCACGTCGATCACGGCGCCGGTCGTGTAGCTCGACTCCTCCGACATCAGCCAGACGATCGCCTGCGCGACTTCCTCGGCGCTGCCGGCGCGCTGCATCGGCACCATCGGCGCCATTTGCCGCGCGCGGTCTGGGATGCCGCCGGAGGCGTGGATCTCGGTGTCGATGATGCCGGGGCGCACCGCGTTGACGCGGATGCCTTCGAGCGCGACTTCCTTCGCCAGGCCCATCGTGAAGACATCGATCGCGCCCTTCGCGGCCGCGTAGTCGACGTACTGCCCGGCCGCGCCGATGCGCGCCGCCGCCGACGACAGGTTGACGATGACGCCACCCTGGCCACCGTGCGTTGTCGACATCCGCTTCACCGCCTCGCGCGCACACACGAAACTGCCGATCACGTTGACCGCGAACATGCGCTGCAAGCGTTGCACGCTCATGCCATCGACGCGCGCCTGCACGTCGACCACCCCGGCGTTGTTGACGAGCCCGCCGAGGGGCGGCAGTTCCTTGTCGACGATCGCGAACATCGCCACCACCTGCGCCTCGTCGGCCACATCGGCCTGCACCGCCAGCGCGGTACCGCCGGCACCGCGGATGCGTGCCACCATGCTTTGCGCAGCGGCGGTGCCGCGGGTGTAGTTCACTGCCACCGCCCAGCCGCGTTGCGCGCACAGCCAGGCGGTGGCGGCACCGATGCCACGGCTGCCGCCGGTCACGAGCACGGTTCGCCGGGGGGGTGCGGATGGTTTC
Organism: Rhizobacter sp.; assembly: GCA_031360005.1. GTDB lineage: Bacteria > Pseudomonadota > Gammaproteobacteria > Burkholderiales > Burkholderiaceae_C > LMDS01. Next base: position 2,244 of record JANMAW010000063.1, on the reverse strand, counting down.
TTCATCGTCGTCTCGATTCGGGATTGCGTCATTCTTCGTCGCCGCGCGCGCCGTCGTCGCCGCGACCCGGCTCCTTGGCCTTGCGGTCGAGCGCTGCCTTCAGCGGCGCCAGGCCATCGACGAAGGCGTCGGCCGCGACCGGCGTGGCAAGTCGGAGCGCCGGCGGGAACAGGTGGTTCATGTACAGCTCTTCGCCGAACAGGTCGGTGCGCTGCACGTTGAACCAGAGCGTCAGCACCACGCCGACGACAGCGCAGGTCGCGGCCACCCATTTGAGCGCGCGCTGACGCAGCGGCTCCACCGCAAGCAGGTGAAAGTACAGCGCGGTCGCGGCCACTGCGATGTCAGCGACGAACGCGAAGTCGGTCAGCCAGGGCCACGACAGCGCGAACGCCAGCAGCTCGGGCACGCTGCTGGCCGCCAGCAGCGCAAGGCTGGCGACCAGGAACACCCGCACATGCCAGCCGAAGTGCGCCTGGCGCGTGAAGGTTTTCGACAGCAGCGCCCAGGCGCCGCACCACACGGCGGCGCCGACGAAGGCCGCGAGCAGCATGCCGCCGGCGGCACGCGCCAGGCCTTCAGGGTCGGTGTCGAGAAAAGCCTTGAAGACCAGGCCGGCCATGAGCAACGACGCCGCGATGGCGAGTGGCGCGAGCCGGCGCCTCAGCGAGGCGGTCGGCGCCAGCGGCAGTTCCGGCGCGAGCGTGTGTGCGGCCGGGTGCAAGCGCAGCCGCGTGCGGCCGGCGACCAGGTCGATCGCCCCGGAGCCGGTCGCGAGTTCGGCGCGTTCGCCGGCGCGCAGCCGTTTGTGACCCAGCAGCACGCCGTTGCGGCTGTCGCCGACCGTCAGCGCCAGTCCCTGGTCATTCGGGCCGATGCTCAAGTGCGCCGCCGCGACGTGCGGGTCGCTCAGGATGACATCGCTGTCGAGCGAGCGACCGACGCGCACCGGCCAGTGCTGCACCGCGAACGACTGTCGCACGTGGCCGTCGCGTTCGAGCACTTCGATCAGGGCGAGCGCACCCATCCGTAGCCCCCCAGGTAGTGTTTCGCAAGCTTCTGTGCCGTCGCGAAGCTCAGGCCTTGGGCATCGAAACGGCCTTGCACGCCGGCACGTGCCTGGTCGAGCGTCGCGACCAGCACCGACAGGTCGTAGAGCTCGGGCAGCTTCTTGTAGGCCCGCAGGCACACGACTGCGCGCAGCGGCAAACCGCCGCGGTCGACGTAGTCTTCGTGGCATTGCGGCTTGGTCTGGTGCTCCGAGGGCAGGCGGCTGAAGCGCTCGTTGCGAAAGCTCGCCGAATAGCGCGCCGCGAAGCGCAGCGTGCCGAGCTTCGCTCCGTCGTAACTCTCGTGGCGCACGCCGATCGCGCCGGTGGTGTAGTCGCCGACGAAGATGCGCGTGTCCATCACGCAATCGGAGCGCTCGAGGTCGAGCCCACCGGTGCGCGAAGGCTCGCTGCTGCCCCAGCAGCGCATGAACTGGTCGCTCGGCACCGGCACCTTGTAGCGCGGATGCGTCGCGGTCTTCCAGCCTTGCTGGATGAAGCGTTCCGACAGCTGCGCCTGGTGCTGCATCAGCTGGTCGGTGACGATGCCGTAGGCGGCGGCCCGCAGCGGCGGGGCATCGCGGCCGCGCGCGAGCAGCGCCACCGCGAAGCTGCCCGGCACGAGGAAGCTCACCTGTTCCCCGTCGACCCTGCGTGCCACATTGACGCCGATGACCCGGCCTTCCTGGTCGAGCGCCGGGCCGCCGCTCATCCCGCCGCTGAGCGCACCGCCAAAAAAGATCTGCGGGTAGAAGCTGCGCTTGACCAGGCCGTTGTAGGTGCCCTCGGTCACCGCGAAACCGACATCGAGCGGGTTGCCCAGCGAGTAGATGCGTTCGCCCTGCGCCAGCGGCCGCACGTCGGAGCGGAACGCGAGCGCATCGAAGCCGCGGCCCGCGGGGCGGGCGGCAGCGCCGGCGGCAGGCGCGGCAGTTGTCGCGTCGGTCGCCTTCAGCAGCGCGAGGTCGTGCAGCACGTCGATCTGCAGGATCTGCAGCGGCGCCTCAACGCCATCGGCCGTCACGTAGACGAGGTCGTGGCGTTCGGGTTTGAGCGCCGCCGCGGCGACGACGTGAAAGTTGGTGATGATGTGGCCCTCGCGCGAAACGAAGAACCCCGAGCCGACCGAGGTCTGGCTCGCGCGGCCCTTCAGCACGGTGCGGATCTGCAGCAGCTGCGAGCGCGCCTGTTCGTA
>JANMAW010000097.1:0-8226 GCA_031360005.1 Rhizobacter sp. | reverse complement strand
CCGACCAGCCGTTTCGCCAGCTCGCCCGCGTCGCCGAGCAGGTGAGCGACCACGCGCAGGCCCTGAACGCCGATGGTGATGCCGGCGCCATCAGCCGGCCGACGCCGGTGACCGAAGCGGCGCTGCTGCGCGAGGCGCAGTACCTGCGCGCGCTGCTCGACGCCTGCGGGCGCTGCGCCGACAGCGTGCACGATCACCTGGAAGCGCACGGCGTGTCGGTCGACGTGGTGTTCGAGGTCGATCAGTTGCGCGAACGCACGAACCGCATCGACGCGCTGCTGACCTGCGTCATCAGCCCCGAGCCGGCGCGCGAGATCACGCGGCTGCTGGCCGAACTGGTGCGCACCGCCGACGAGCGGCGCAGCATCCGCACGCTGCTGTCGCGCCACTATTCATTGCTGGCGCGCCGCGTGACCGAACGCAGCGCCGCTACCGGCGAGCATTACATCACCCGCGACGCCGCCGCGTACCGGCAGATGCTGCGGGCCGCGGCCGGCGGGGGTGCCGTGCTGGCGGGCACCACATTCGCGAAGTTCGCGCTGTTGGCGATCGGGCTGTCGGCCTTCTGGGGCGGTTTCTGGGCCGGCGTGAATTACGCGGCGAGTTTCGTGCTGGTGCAACTGCTGCACTTCACGGTGGCCACCAAGCAGCCCGCGATGACCGCTCCGGCGATGGCGGTGAAACTCACCGACCTGGCCGACGACGATCGCGTCGAAGCCTTCGTCGACGAGGTCGCGCATCTGATCCGTTCGCAGGCCGCGGGCATCTTCGGCAACCTGATGCTGGTCGCCCCGATCGTGCTGGCGGTGCAATGGCTCGCGCAAGCCACGTTCGGCGCTCCGCTGATCGGGCCCCGGGATGCCACGCATGTGCTGGAGTCGCTGACACTGCTCGGCCCGACCGCCCTCTTCGCGGCCTTCACCGGCGTGCTGCTGTTCGCCAGCTCGCTGATCGCCGGCTGGGCCGAGAACTGGTTCGTCTGGCACCGACTCGACAGCGCCATCGCCTGGAACCCGCGCATCGTCGCGCGCCTCGGCGCCGCGCGCGCGGCACGCTGGGCCGCCTACTGGCGCGCCAACGTCTCGGGATTCGCGTCGAACATCTCGCTCGGCCTGATGCTCGGCATCGTGCCGGTGGTCGCGCTGTTCTTCGGTGTGCCGATCGAGGTGCGCCACATCACGCTGTCGACCGGCCAGCTTGCCGCGGCGGTCGGAGCCCTCGGATTCGGATTGCTGCGCGACAGCGCGTTCTGGTGGTGCGTGGCCGGCATCGCGGCGACCGGCGTGCTGAATCTCGGCGTGAGCTTCTTCCTCGCCTTCAAGGTCGCGCTGCGCTCGCGCGGCATCCACCTGGCCGACCGCAGCCGCATCTACCGCGCGGTCCGCGCACGCTTGTGGAGAAAGCCGCTGTCGTTCATGTGGCCATCGGACTGACGGGTCATCTGTCGCCGTCGCGTGAAGATCATCGGTCGCCATCACGCTCACCGTGCCTGCGACCGTGGAACATCGTCCACCAGACGATCACGACCAGCAGCAGCAGCGCACCGAATGCTTCCAGCAGAATCAGCCACATGTCGAACGTCCTTCGGATCTTCCAACGGCTTGCCGCCGCGGTGCTGCTGCCGGCCGCGATTCTAGGAGCGTGGCTGGCCGGCTGCTCGAGCCCGCCGCCGCGGGCGCCGGCCGAGCCGGTGCCGTCCGCCAGCGGAGCGCCGGCGGCTGCCGCAACCGCGGTCGAAGGGACGATCCTGCGGGCGCGCTCGCGCTGGGTGCCGGTGCGCTGGGCCGAGCTGCCGGGCTGGGACGCCGATCGCAGCGCCGAACTCTGGCCCGCGTTGCTGCGCGGCTGCGAGCGCCCCGCCGCCGGCTGGGCGACCCTGTGCGAGCAGGCTCGTGCCGCGATCACACCGGCGTTCAGCGACGACGCGGCACGCGTGTGGCTGCAGCAGCGCTTGCAGCCCTACCGCATCGAAGCGCTCGAAGGCAGCGGCGACGGGTTGATGACGGGCTACTTCGAACCGCTGGTCGAAGCCTCTCGCGCACCACGCGGCGCGTTTCGCGTCGCGCTTTACGCACCGCCGCTCGACCTCGACACGCGCAGGCCGTACTGGACGCGGCAGCAGATCGACACGCTCGCAGCGGCGCGCGCGGGCCTGCGCGGCCGCGCACTGGCATACGTGGCCGAACCGCTGGATTCGCTGATCCTGCAGATCCAGGGTTCGGGGCGACTCAACCTGATCGAGCCCGACGGCAGCCGCAAGCTGGTGCGCGTCGCATTTGCCGGGCACAACGACCAGCCCTACAAATCGGTCGGCCGCTGGCTCGTCGACCAGGGCGAACTGCAGCCGGCGCTGGCCTCGTGGCCGGGCATCAGGAGCTGGGCCCGGCAGAACCCGAAGCGCGTCACCGAGATGCTGTGGGCGAATCCGCGCGTCGTGTTCTTCCGCGAGGAAGCGCTGCCCGACCCGCAGCTCGGCCCGAAAGGCGCGCAAGGCGTGCCGCTGACGCCGGGCCGGTCGATCGCGGTCGACGCGCAAAGCGTCCCGTATGGCACGCCGGTGTGGCTCGACAGCACCGAGCCGCTGTCGAGCGCGCCGCTGCGCCGCCTCGTGATGGCGCAGGACACCGGCAGCGCGATCACCGGCGCAGTGCGCGCCGACTACTTCTGGGGCTGGGGCGAGCTTGCCGAGGCGCAGGCTGGCCGCACGAAGCAGCCACTGCGGATGTGGGCGCTGTGGCCGCGCAGCTGATTCGGGCGGAACCGATCGCGGCCGGAACGATCCCAGTGCGTCGAACGAAAGATTCCTGCCCCGCGGCACGACCCACCCGCTCCAGACCCCATCGAGACCCCATCGAGACCCCATCGAGGCCCCATCATGACCCGTCGTCCCCTGCTCGCCTTTCTTTGCGCGATCGGCCTCGCGCCGCAGCGCTCGAATGCCCAATCCGACACTGCCAAAGCGAAGATCGAGCCGCTGCGTCTCAGTGACGCCGAGTGGAAGAAACGCCTCGCGCCCGATCAGTACGCGGTGCTGCGGCACGCCGGAACCGAACGCGCCGGCACCAGCCCGCTGAACGGCGAGCATCGAAAGGGCCGTTTCCACTGCGCGGGCTGCGACCTGCCGCTGTTCTCGAGCGATGCCAAGTTCGAGAGCGGCACCGGCTGGCCGAGCTTCTACACGTCATTGCTGGGCGCCGTCGTCACAAGCACCGACTTCAAGCTGATCATGCCGCGCACCGAATACCACTGCGCCCGCTGCGAAGGCCACCAAGGCCATGTGTTCGACGACGGTCCGAAGCCCACCGGCAAGCGCTACTGCAACAACGGCGTGGCGCTGAAGTTCGTCGAGGCGTGATCGAATCGAACTTCCGACGATCACAGGCCCAGGTCACTCAGGCCCGCGTGATCGTCGGGCCGGCGGCCGAGCGGCCAGTGGAACAGGCGCTCGTCGGCACGCATCGGCAGGTCGTTGATGCTGGCGAAGCGCCGCAGCATCAGGCCCTGCGCGTTGAACTCCCAGTTCTCGTTGCCGTAGCTGCGAAACCACTGGCCCGAGTCGTCGTGCCATTCGTAGGCGAAGCGCACGCCGATGCGCGGCCCGCCGAAGGCCCACAGCTCCTTGATCAGCCGATAGTCCAGCTCGCGTGCCCATTTTCTCTGCAGGAACTCATGCACCGCCGCGCGTCCGACCGGGAATTCACTGCGGTTGCGCCAGCGCGTGTCTTCGGTGTAGACCTGAACCACGCGGTCTGGATCGCGCGAATTCCAGGCATCTTCGGCGAGTCGCACCTTCTGCCGCGCGCCCGCTTCGTCGAAGGGCGGCAGCGGGGGTTTGGTCACGGCATCCATCGTGGTCTCACGGTCAGTAGGTCTTGTACGGAAGAAACTTGCCCGACATCACGATGTTGACGCGGTCTCCGTTCGGGTTCGCTTCACGCTTGAGATCCATCTTGAAGTCGATCGCGCTCATGATGCCATCGCCGAACTCCTCGTGGATCAGCGCCTTGAAGGTGGTGCCGTACACGCTGATCAGTTCGTAGAAGCGATAGATCAGCGCGTCGGTCGGCACGGCGGTCGGCAGCGAGCCCTTGTACGGCACGACCTGCAGCCACTTCTCGGCTTCGGGCGGCAGGCCGAAGGTCTTGGCGATGACCTTCGCCTGCTTGGCGTCGAAGGTCATCTGGCCCAGGCAGCCCGCCGTGACCCATTCCTTGCTCAGGCCGACCTTCCGGGCAACGTCTTCCCATCTCAGGCCTTTCCTGACCTTGGCTTCGATGATCATTTCGGTGACGTCATTGCGGTTCATTCGGGGCTCCGTCGAAGCGGTTGAAATATGTCGCGAGTCGCGCCGTCATGCGCTGCGCTCGGTGACCGGGATGAGCGGCGCGGCCGCTTGATCTGAGGCCGCGCAGCGGCTGCGCGGCCAGGCTCGACATCCGGTGCAAGCCACATGCCAGGGATGCCGATGTCGGCTCAGCGAAGCAGATCCGATCCCATCATCAGCACCGCCGCCGCCATCAGCACGACCGCGCCCCAGCCGAGAAAGCGCGTCTTGCGGCGCACCGGCAGCGCGCCCATCACCTTGGGGTTGCCGGCCAGAAGCATCATCGCGATCATGATCGGCACCGCAACCACACCGTTGATCACCGCGCTCCAGTACAGCGCCTTCATCGGGTCGATCCCGGTGAAGTCCAGGCCGGTGCCGACGATCGTCGCGACGCCGATGATCGCGTAGAACCCCTTCGCCTCGCTCCAGTGGCGCTCCAGCCCTTCGGGCCAGCCGAAAGCCTCGGCCACCGCGTAGGCTGCCGACGACGCCAGAACCGGCACCGCGAGCAGGCCGGTCGCGATGATGCCGAGCGAGAACAGCGCGAATGCGAAGTCGCCGGCCAGCGGCCGCAGCGCCTGCGCGGCCTGCGCCGCCGTCTGTATGTCGGTGACGCCCGCGCCGTGCAGCACGACCGCGCCCATCAGCATCACGAAGAACGCGACGCCGTTCGAGAACACCATCCCGACCACCGTGTCCAGGCGCATCCGGCGCTTCGCGCGGTCGAGCGTCGTGGTGCTTTCGTGGCCGGCCTTGACGCCCTGCAGCCGCATCTCCTCGACCTCCTGTGAAGCTTGCCAGAAGAACAGATAGGGCGAGATCGTGGTGCCGAAGATCGCAACGATCGTCATCCAGAACGCCGAACCCGGAACGATCTTCGGCACCACCAGGTCGTGCAGCACCGCTGCCCACGGGATCTGCACGGTGAACGCCGCCGCGACGTAGACGAAGAGGGTCAGCGTCAACCATTTCAGGATCGGCGCGAGGCGCCGGTACGGCACGAACACCTGCAGCAGCAGCGTGACGACGCCGAAACCCACCGCGTGAAAGTGCGGTGAGCCGCCGACCACCAGTTGCAGGCTCTCACCCATCGCCGCGATGTCGGCGGCGATGTTGATGGTGTTGGCCACGAGCAGCAGCGCAACGATCGCGAACACAAAGAATCTCGGCGTGTGCGCGCGCAGGTTGGCGGCGATGCCCCGCCCCGACTGGCGGCCGATGCGCGCACTGACGAGCTGGATGCCGATCATGAACGGCAACGTCAGGAACACCGTCCACAGCACGCCGGTGCCGAACTGCGCGCCGGCCTGCGTATAGGTTGCAATGCCCGACGGATCGTCGTCGGCCGCGCCGGTGACGACACCGGGGCCGACGTGGCGCAGGAACGAGGGGATGCGATGGGGCTTGCGTGCGGGGGGTGACGACATGGACGACGGCTCCGGACCGGGTCGGTGGCTGCGGCGGCGATGATCCCATGGCGAGAGTTGAGCGGTTCGGGGCTGGCGCTGCGCGCTTGCGCTGTTCCTCTTTCCGCTTCCCGGGTCCGGCGTCACGCCCGGAATGCGCGACGCACTCGACGCGATCCGGCCTGAAACGCGTCCCCGTCGCCCTCAACCGTCGCGGGGCGGATGCAGGCGAAACGCCCGCCACAGCGCGAGGTCGTAGCCGATTTTCAGCAGCCCGCAAGCGATCAGCGGCGCCGAGATCCAGCCGGCCGCGAAAAGGGCGCCGCTCAGAGTGGGGCTCAACGCCCCCGCCAAGCTGCGCGGCACGGCGGTGAAGCTCGCGGCGGCGGCCCGTTCGGCGGGCGTCACGACCGCCATCACGTAGGCGGTGCGCGTCGGCACGTCCATCTGCGACAGCGCACTGCGAACCCACAGCAGCGCGAGCGCGATCGGCAGCGTCGGTGCGAGCGCCGCCAGCACCAGGCAGATGTTGGCGGGAATGTGCGTGAACACCATCGTGTTCAGCAGGCCGATGCGCCGTGCGAGCAACGGTGCGGCGAGCTGCGATGCGGCGCTGAGCAAGCCGGAGAAAAAGAAGAACTGCCCGGCCTGCGCGAGCGTCAGCCCGAAGCGCTGCAGCAGCCACAGCGACAGCAAGGCATTGACAACGAGCCCGCCGGCGAATGCATCGACGCTGAACAGTGCGGCCAGCCTGACGACCACCGCACGCGACGCGCCGAGCGCTGCCGGCGCAATCGGCCCCGACGCGGCCGCGCGCGCCGCCAGCCGCCGATACAGCCACCATACGCTCGCGCCGAGCGCGGCGTAACCGACGAACATCGCGCGCAACGCATCGAGGCGGGTGAGCCCGAGCGGGCCGCCGAGCGCATCCGGCAGCGCCGACGCAAGCGCACCGACCGCGGCGCACAAGGCACCGAGCACGCTGTAGCGCGCGAACAGCGCGGTGCGGGCGTCACCTTGCGCGGCACCGGCGAGCGCCGCATGTTCGAGCGGCAGGAACACGCTGACATCGCCCGAGCTCGGATTGAGCGTGCCGACGAATGCGACGACGAGCAACGGCCAGAACGACGCCAGCGCGGCAAAGCCGATGCCGGTCGCAGCCATCAGCAACGCTGCGCCAAGCAGCAGCCCGCGCCTTTCGAAACGATGCCCCCAGGCGCCGACCGCGAGCGTGGCCAGCGCCGAGCCGAGCATCGTCGCGGTGCTGACGATCCCGACCTCCAGCGTCCCCAGCCCGAGCGCCAGCAGGTAGGCCGGCAGCAGCACCGCCATGTAGCCGTCGCCGAGGGCGCGCAGCGAGCGCGCCAGAAGCAACGGCAGCGCGGCCGGATCGGCGCCGGCAGGCAGGAGCCATCGAAGCACGGGGCTGACGCAGTACGGGCGAGAGGGGTCCGGGGTCATGCGCGATGATGACCCAGCGTTCAATCAGGCCGACAAGGTTCGATCGAGACCCAGGAACAACCAGCGCAAACACCGATTTTGATCGCAGCCCGGCTGCCGTCTGCAACCCGTCCGCAGTCCACTTATAAATTGGGGAAAACCATTCAGACAAACGGGGCCAGCTCTATCCGCAAGTGCGGCAGGGCGCAATGCGGCGCAAGGTTCGGACCTGCGTTTCATGCATCACCGTCTTCAACCTTTAACCAACGCAGTCCAAGCAGAAGGGATTCAAGGCTATTGAACAAAGGATGTGACTCCTCCACAATAGTTGACGGCATTGTTGTCACCTAAACCATAACGGAGACATTTCCCATGCGACAAATTCGCCTGCTGATTGCGCTTGCCACTCTTTGCTGCGTTGGGTTCCCGGCATGGGCCCAGCAAACGCCGCCACCGGCCGACGAACCGGGGTGGGCCAAGGGTCGTCCGAAGAGCGAAACGGCCATGAAGATGGCGCCGGTGCCGGCCTTTCCGATTCCGACCGCGGCCGACAAGCTGCCCACCGCCAAATTCAAGCTTCCGCCCGGCTTCAAGGTCGAGACCTGGGCTTCGGGCGTGCTCGACGCACGCGGATTGCGCCAGGGCGCGAAGGGCAACATCTTTGTCAGCTCGCTCTTCGTCGCCAACAAGGTCTACGTGATCCCCGAGCAGGGCAAGCACGAGCCGAAGGTCATCATCGACAAGATGCCGCTGGCCACCGGCATCGAGTTCCACAAGGGCAGCCTGTACGTGGCGACGAACACGAAGATCATGCGATACGACAACATCGAGGACAAGCTGGGTAGCCCCGGCGAGCCAAAGGTGCTGTACGACAAGCTGCCCGGCGGCACCGACCATAGCTGGAAGTTCCTGCGCGTTCACCAGGACAAGCTGTACTACGCCGTCGGCGGGCCATGCAACATCTGCGATCCCGGCGAATACGCCAAGATCTTTCGCATGAACCTCGACGGGAGCAACATAGAAACCGTCGCCTCCGGCGTCCGCAACACGGTC
>JANMAW010000078.1:0-2015 GCA_031360005.1 Rhizobacter sp. | reverse complement strand
TTCCTGGTGCCGTTCATGTTCGTGCTCGACCCGGCCGGCCAGGGGCTGTTGCTGATGGGTTCGACCAAGGCGCTCGCCAGCGCCAACTGGTGGTCGATCGCGGAGGTCACCGTCACCGCTGCTGCCGGGATCGCGGCACTGGCCGGCGGCTTTCAGGGCTGGGCATTGAAGCGCACCACATTGCCCGAGCGCTGCATGCTGCTCGTCGCCGGCTTTGCACTGGTGTACCCGAGCACGCTGGCCGACGTGATCGGCTTCGGGCTGTTGATCCTGGCACTCGCGCTCCAATACTTCCGCAGAGACCTGCATCCGGCCTGACCCGAAGGCTGCGCGGCCGCCGCGCGGAACACCCAACGAACATCTGATGCGGGAGCTGATCGTGAAAAGACTGGATGCCTCGGCCACCGGCGTGTACCTCATCGCCGTCACCCCCTTCACCGACAACGGTGCGCTGGATCTGGCCAGCACCGACCGCATGGTGGATTTCTGCCTCGAACAGGGTGTGACCGGCCTGACGGTGCTGGGCATCATGGGCGAGGCCAACAAGCTGACGGCCGAGGAGTCGCGCGGGTTCGTCAGGCAGGTGCTCAGGCGCGTCGCCGGCCGCGTGCCGGTGGTGGTCGGCGCCTCGGCGGCGGGCTTCGCGCCGATGCGCGAACTCACCGAAAGCGTGATGGCGATGGGCGCGGCCGGCGTGATGGTGGCGCCGCCCTCGACCGTGCGCACCGACGACCAGATCGCGGCGTACTTCGACATGGTGAACGAAACGCTCGGCGACGACGTGCCCTGGGTCTTGCAGGATCACCCGGTGGCGACCGGGGTGCAGATGTCGACCCCTGTGATCCTGCGGATCATCCGCAACTCTCCGACCTGTGTGATGCTCAAGCACGAAGACTGCCCCGGTCTGGCCAAGCTGTCGTCGATTCGCGACGCGAGCGATCGCGGTGATGTCCGGCGCGTTTCGATCCTGACGGGCAACGGCGGGGGCCTGTTCCTGCCCGAGGAACTCGGCCGCGGGGCCGACGGCGCGATGACCGGATTCGCCTCTCCGGAAATGATGGTCGAGGTGTGCCGCGCCTACGCTTGCGGCGAAATCGAAAGGGCGCACGACGTGTTCGACGCCTACCTGCCGCTGGCACGCTACGAGCAGCAGGCGGGGATCGGGCTGGCGGTGCGCAAGCACATCCTCGTCGAGCGCGGCGTGATCGCGTCGGCGGCCGTCCGCCGGCCCGGCCCGAAGCTTTCGGCGGCTGACATCGCCGACATCGCACGCCTGACGAGCCGGCAAACCCGGCGTCTCGCCGAGATCGCCTGAGAGCCGTTCGGCGGGACGGTCACTCCTCCCACTCGAAGCGCACGATTGCGAGCGCCCCGAAGACGGCGCTGAACGCCAGCATCACCGCGACCGGAAGCACCGCCGCATCGATTGCCAGCCCGCGCCAGGTCATCGCATCGAGACCGTCAATGGCCCAGCGGGTCGGCACGAACAGCGAGATCGTCTGCAGCCATGCCGGGAAGATGAACGACGGCACCCATGCGCCACCGAGCATGACCAGCAGCAGCGTCGCGAGGATCGCGAGGCCGCGCGTCGCCTCGGGGGTCTTGCCGAGCGCGGCGATCAGCAGCCCGAAGCTCGCGGTCAGCAATGCGAACGCGACCAGCACCGCGACGAAGCCGATCATGCTGCCGTCGACGCGCACCCCGAAGCCGCCGAAGGCCACCGCGTAGATCACCGCGAACACGACCAGCGCGATCAGCGCGCAACTCGCGATTCGGCTGCCGAGCAGCTTGGCGCGCGACAACGGCGCTGCGCGCAGCCGTTTCCACAGGCCGAGACGGCGCATCGTCAGCAGGCCGATGCCCATGTCCACGCCCATCAGCAGGATGAACTGGACGCCCATTCCCGCGAACGAATGCGCGTAGCTGTTGTATGGCGTCTGCGGCTTCGAACTCGCCTCGACCTCGCGGGTCGAGAACGGCATGCTGGACCCGGTTGTCCCGGCCTTGGCTCCCGA
>JANMAW010000049.1:0-13943 GCA_031360005.1 Rhizobacter sp. | reverse complement strand
GGCGTGCTCGTCTACCTGATGCGCGAGAAGAAGTTCGATGCAGCCATGCTCGAAGAGCTGGTCGATCACCGGTCGGGCCTGCTTGGCATTTCGGGGTTGGCCAGCGACATGCGGCGTCTGCACGAAGCTGCCCCGTCGAACCCCGACGCGCGGCTCGCGATCGAAATGTTCTGCTATTCCGTGCGCAAGCAGATCGCCGCGATGATCGCGGTGCTCGACGGAGTCGACCTGCTCGTCTTCACCGGCGGCATCGGCGAGAACGACGCGCAAGTGCGAGCGGCGATCTGCAGCGGCCTGTCCTGGATCGGCATCCACCTCGACGACGCTCGCAACCGCTCCGCGAGCAATCCCATCAGCGACGCCGCATCGCGCTGCTCGGTGCAAGTTCTCGCCTCGAAGGAAGACGAGCAGATCGCCCGCCATACCTGGGCAGTGGTCGCATAGCGATGCCGGCGACCGCTACCGCGACCCGGGATCATGGATTCGCAAAGGCCGGGAGCCTGGGTAACGCGTCGGTCATGGATACCGCCGCGGTGGTGGCGGCTCTCGAGGCGGATGTCGAGAGCGGGCTCACGTCGCAGGAAGCATCGCGCCGGCTCGCGCAGGACGGGCCGAACGAACTGCGTGCGGTCCCTCGCACGCCCGCGTGGCGCCGCATCCTGTCGCAGTTCCAGGACCCGCTGATCTACCTGTTGCTGGCGGCGGTAGCCATCGCGCTTGTCGCGTGGCTGATCGAAGGTCGCGTCGGGTGGCCCGTGGATGCGATCGTCATCGCGACGGTCGTGCTCCTCAACGCGGTGCTGGGCCATGTGCAGGAAGCCAAGGCGCAGAACGCCGTGGCTGCACTCGCCCGGATGACCGCGGCGACCGCGGCGGTGATGCGCGACGGCAGGCTGCAACGCGTGCCCAGCGTCGAACTGGTGCGCGGAGACTTGCTGGTGCTCGGCGAAGGCGACGCTGTCGGAGCGGACGGGCGCCTGGTCCAGACCGCGACACTGCGCGTGCAGGAAGCCTCGCTGACCGGGGAGAGCGAAGCCGTGCTCAAGGCGATCGCCACGCTGCCCGCGCCAGCAGCGCTCGCAGACCAGCTCGACATGGTCTTCAAGGGCACCGCGGTTGCGCAGGGCACGGGCCGTGCGGTTGTCACGGCGACCGGCATGGACACCCAGATGGGCAAGGTCGCGGCGTTGCTCGAGGCCACCGTCGAGGAGCCGACCCCGCTGGAGAAGGAAGTCTCGCGCATCGGGCGAACGCTCGGCATCGCGGTCGTCGTCATTGCCGTGGTGGTGGTGGCGACCATCCTGTGGGTCTCCGAGATCCGCAGTGCCGCCGATGTCGTTCACGTCCTGCTGCTCGGCGTGGCGCTGGCGGTCGCGGCAGTCCCCGAGGGTCTGCCCGCCATTCTGGCGGTGGTGCTCGCGCTCGGCGTGCAGCGGATGGCCAGGCGCCACGCGATCGTCAAGAACCTGTCGTCGGTCGAAACGCTGGGTTCCGCCTCCGTCATCTGCTCGGACAAGACCGGAACCCTGACCCGCTCGGAGATGACCATCGAGCGGGTGATGACGGCCTCGGGCGACACCCATGTCAGCGGGGTGGGTTACGCGCCTGAAGGTCGGGTCGAGCACGCCGGTGCCGAGCTGGCCGCCGGGCCGCTGCGCGATGAAAACATCGTGGTGCTGAGCGGCGGCAGCCTGGCCGGCAACGCCGATTTGCGCAAGACGGCGGCTGGCGAGTGGGAGATCCACGGCGACCCCACCGAAGTTGCTTTCCTTGTGGCCGAGCGCAAGCTGGGTGTGAACGAGCGGCGCGAGCGGCGCTTCGAGCGCATCGGCGAGATCCCGTTCACGTCCGAGCGCAAGATGATGTCGACGATCGCGCTCGATCACGAACACGACGACGCGGTCGTGGTGATCACCAAGGGTGCGCCGGACGTTCTGCTCGGCCGGTGCAACCGGGCGCGCGTGGGGACAGCGATCGTCGAACTCGATGACGCATTGCGGGCGCGGCTGCTGGCAGATGTCGACACGCTGTCCGACGCGGCGCTGCGTACGCTGGCCGTCGCCTACCGGCCGCTCGATCCGGGCGAGGACCGTGCTGCCGCCGAGTCGCTGGAACGAGACCTGGTTTTCGTTGGCACCGTCGGCATGATCGACCCGCCGCGCGAGGAGGCGGCGGTGGCCATTCGCGAAGCCCATCGGGCCGGCATCCGCGTCGTGATGATCACAGGCGATCACCCGAAAACGGCGGCGCGCATTGCTGCAGACCTCGGCATCGTCGACGCCGGCACGCCGGCCCTGGCGGGGACCGAGATCGACGCGCTCGACGCAGCCGCTTTCGCCGAGGCCGTGCGCAAGACGTCCGTCTACGCGCGGGTGGCGCCGGCACACAAGCTGCGCATCGTCGACGCACTGCAGGCCGACGGCAACATCGTCGCGATGACGGGTGACGGCGTCAACGACGCGCCTGCATTGAAGGCGGCCGACATCGGCATTGCCATGGGCGTGACCGGCACCGAAGTGACGAAGGAAGCGGCCAAGATGATCCTGGCCGACGACAACTTCGCGACGATCGTCGAGGCGGTGCGCGAAGGGCGCGGCATCCTGGACAACATCCGCAAGTTCCTGCGCTACCTGCTGTCCTCGAACATGGGCGAGGTGCTGACGGTGTTCCTGGGCGTTGTGGGGTCCGGTGTGATCGGGCTGAAATCCAGTGAGAGGGGTGCCGGCGACGCGGTGGTGCTGCCGCTCCTCGCCACGCAGCTCCTGTGGATCAACCTGATCACCGACTCCGGGCCCGCGCTCGCGATGGGTGTCGACCCGCCCACCGACGACCTGATGGCGCGCAAGCCGCGGCATGTCAACGAGCGCCTGATCGACGCCCGCATGTGGGCGAGCGTGATTCAAACGGGTGTGGTGATCGCCATCGTGACGTTGCTGACGATGGACATCTGCATGCCCGGCGGGCTGATAGCGGGCACATACGACCTCATCACTGCCCGCACCGCGGGTTTTACCGTGCTGGTGTTCACCAGCGTGTTCACCTGTTTCACCGCGCGCTCGGACACCACGAGTGCGTTCGCCAACCTCTTCGTCAACCGGTGGCTGTGGAGTGCCATTGCAGTCTCGCTGCTGCTGCAGGTGGCCGTTGTCCACGTCCCGTTCCTGAACCTTGCGTTCGGAACGGTTCCGTTGACGCTCGACCAGTGGCTGCTGTGCGCTGCGATGGGCAGCGGAGTGCTGTGGTTCAGCGAGTTGCGCAAGCTCGCGTGGCGCGCATGGAGGCCCTGAATTGACGCCACGAAAACACCGTGCCGAGATCGTCGAACGTTGCGACATCTGAAGGAGCGGCGATGCGGCTTCCGTCGCACCAATGCCGTGCGTTAGCCCAGGTGTCCGCGTCGGCTCGCATTCGTCTTGCATTGTTCGTTGGCGCACAGACACGTTATCGATCGACGCGCATCCTGCGTTGATGAGGATCAATCTTTGCGCGCGATGCCAGCGTACATTGAACTCTCTGCCCAGCATGAAGCTTTTCTCGAACACCCGCTCCAAGCGCACCACGGCATCCGTGGCGCTGCTGGTGTGGCTTTTCGCTTCGGCTTCCGGGATTGCCAATGCATGCGTGTTGGAAGCACATGGAGAGAGCCCAGCGGTCGCGTCCACTGGATCGTCCGATTCGACGCATGCCGTCGCCGTACCGGCTCGGCATGCGGAACCTGGTCCGGGCCACGACGAGGACTCGGACAATTCGAAGGCGCCGTGCCTGAAAGCTTGCGACGATGGCTTGAAATCGCTGCTTTCGCAGAAATCCGGGAACGACCTGAACGATCCCGGCGTGGCGCTTGTCGTCGCGGTGTTGTGGCCCGAACCAACCCGGGTCCTCCCGGAAGGCGGCCGCGTGTTTGAATTGCGGTCGCCCTCGTCTGGCCCGCCGGTCCGAACCCGCTACCCTCGACTGACGATCTAGCCTCACTGGACGTTCAATCTCGAGCTCCGCGCCTGCGGACTTCTTCGAGTCCTCACCTAGGCTTGCGCGCAGGTGCGGAGTCAAACCTTCCCCCAGGCCTTTCAGGTCGCCTGACTGCGACCATGACGCTTGTGCTTTCACGTACTACTTGGAGATTCACATGAAGCAATTCCATCTTCTATCGCTCGTCGCCGTGTTCGCGACGTCAACATCCCTCGCGGTTGCTCAGGGAGCGTCCGCGCCTATGCCGTCGGGGGCTTCAGCCTCACAGATGGACTGCGAGAAAGCATCGAAACTGCGTCACGATCACGCTGCAGAAAGCGGTCGGGGCACGCCCCGAACCGTGGCGAAGGGTTGTCCCCCAGTCGCCTCCGCGTCTGCTACTGCGGCGAAGGCGGCCAAGAAGAAACTGCGGCACGACCACCAGAGTACCAAGAACTTGTGACGCGGGCATAGGGCTGTAAAGCGTCTCCGCCGCCTTGATACGCCGAAGCAGTTCGCCGGGCTGAGAAATCAGGTCGGCCGCCGCCCATAGACCGGACTGAAGGAAGTCAAATGCTAGCCCTCGTATACAAAGGTCCTGGCGAAAAAAGCCTGGAAGACCATCCGAAACCAAGTGTCCAGATGCCTACCGACGCGGTTGTCAAAGTCACCATGACGACCCTTTGCGGAACCGACCTGCACATCCTCAAAGGCGATGTGGCGACCTGCAAGCCCGGAACGGTGCTGGGGCATGAAGGGGTGGGAGTCGTGGATTCCGTGGGATCGGGTGTCACTACGTTCAAGCCGGGCGACCGGGTGCTGATCTCTTGCATCACGGCTTGCGGCAGGTGCGAGTACTGCCGCAAGGGCATGTTCTCGCATTGCACGACCGGCGGCTGGATTCTTGGCAACAGCATCGACGGCACCCAAGCCGAGTTCGTGCGAATTCCATACGCGGACACGAGCCTGTACCCGATTCCGAAAGGTGCAGACGAGGAAGCGCTGGTCATGCTCAGCGATATCTTGCCGACCGGCTTCGAATGTGGCGTGCTGAATGGCAAAGTCCAGCCGGGCTCCAGCGTGGCCATCGTGGGAGCCGGGCCGATCGGGCTCGCGGCGCTGCTCACGGCGCAATTCTATTCGCCGTCCGAATTGATCATGATCGACCTGGATGACAACCGTCTTGCCGTTGGCAAGCGCTTTGGCGCGACGGCCACCGTGAACAGCTCGAACGGCGACGCGGCGCAGCAGGTGATGAAGATGACTCGCGGACGTGGTGTGGATACGGCCATCGAGGCGGTGGGGATCCCCGCGACGTTCCAACTCTGCCAGGACATCGTTGCGGCGGGCGGCACGATCGCCAACATCGGCGTGCATGGCCTGAAGGTCGATCTTCACCTGGAGCGCCTGTGGTCGCACAACGTCACCATCACGACAAGACTGGTCGACACGGTATCGATTCCGATGCTGCTGAAGACTGTTCAGTCAAAGCGAATCAACGCCAAGGATCTCATTACGCACCATTTCAAGCTGACCGAGATCTTGAAGGCCTACGACACATTCGGGCGGGCTGCCGACTCCAAGGCATTGAAGGTGATCATCGAAGCGTGATGCGCCACCGCACTGCGCTCCGTGCAACGACGTGCATGAAGCAGTTCTTGAAAGCCGCGTGCCCTGCGCTGCTGGCCTTGTCGTTGGGTCCATCGCCAGCGCTCGCCCAACCCGGCGGAAGCGAACACGAGTCTCACCATCCAGGCGCAGCGGCGGCATCCAGCCCGATGGCCGCACCGGCCGATGCCCCCATGGGCGGCGCCCCCGCAATGGGGTCGGTCACTGGCCAGGCTTCATCTCCCATGTCGGGCGCGCCCGCTGGCATGGAGGGAATGATGAAGGGCATGCAGGACATGATGGGAGGCGCGCAGAAGGGCATGGGCGGCGCAGCGGGCGGAGCCGCCGAGGGAGGCGCTGAAGGTTGCTGCGGCGGCGGCCGCAAGGAGCTTTATCCATTCCTGATGAGCCTGCCTGCGATGACCGCCGAGAAGCGCGCCGAAGTTCGACGTCTCTCCGAGGAGCGCATTGACGAGGGCACCACGCTGTTGGAGGCGGCGCAGGAACGCTTGCCGAAGGCGGTCACGGCGGGTGACCACGATGCGGCATATCGGGCGATTCAACAAATACGCGATGGCATCGGCCGAATCGGCAGCGGCGTCGCCGTGCACAAGCTCCTTCAGGAAGGGATACCGCCGCAGAACGTTGCTTTGCAATGGTTCAAACGCGAGATGAATCTTCCGTCTCCTCTTGCGCATGACAGACCCGGCACCTTGTTCGGCGTTCTGCCGTTTCACCTCTTCACGATGGCACTGCTCGTCGCGTTCGCGCTGGCGATGATCGCCATGTATTTCTTCAAGATGCGGCGCACGGCAGCGCTCTTCGGTCGCATCGAGCCGAATGCAGGGGCGCCGCCGCCCGGCGGGTCGCCGCCAATGGCCGGAGCACCCAAAGCGCCCGCGCCGACTCCGCCGTCGGGAGGGGCACCGCCAGCCGGAGGAGCGCCACCGGCGGGAGGGGCGCCACCCACGGGAGGGGCGCCACCGACGGTAGGAACGCCGTCGCCTCCCGCGCCCCCGGCCGCTTCCAAACCCGCGGCCGCAGCGGCACCCGCATCAGCCGAGCCGCCGAAACGGCCCCCCCAGATCGTGGTTCCAGAGGCGACCTCCGCACTCCCGCCGAGCGCCAACTGGCGCGGGCAGTTGCGCATCGGGAACATCGTGACGGAAACGCCGAGCGTCAAAACATTCCGCCTCCAGCCCGCGACCGGCGACAGCCTCATGCCGTTCACATTCGTGCCTGGCCAGTTCTTGAATGTCGCATTCTCGATCGGCGGGGCGAGGATGAATCGCTCCTATTCCATCTCGTCCTCCCCGACACGGCGCGAGTACGTCGAGTTGTCCGTGCGGCGTGAGCCACGCGGCGCCGTCTCGCGTCACATCGACGATCTGCTCGAAGTCGGTGACGAGATCGAAGCAGGCGGCCCGGTCGGGCGGTTCACGTTCAACGGTACGGAAGCGGACAGCGTCGTGCTCATTGCCGGCGGCGTGGGGATCACGCCGATGATGAGCATCGCCCGGTATCTCACCGAGCGATCCTGGGCGGGAGACATCTTCTTCATCTACGCGTGCCGCACGCCGGCCGATTTCATCTTCGCCAAAGAGATCGCCGAGCTTCAGCGTGCGAATGCGAAATTGCACGTCGTCGTCGCGATGTCCAACCCGGAAGGGACGGAATGGAAGGGCCCGCGCGGGCGGATCACGAAGGAACTGCTCACGCAGTCGGTGCCGGAGCTCGTCTCGCGGAGGATTCACCTTTGCGGCCCGCCATCGATGATGGACGCAGTCAAGGCCCTGCTCACCGAGATCGGCGTTCCTCCGGACCAGGTAAAGACCGAACTGTTCGGTGCCACCAAGCCCGCGGCGAGTGCCGCCGGCACCACCGCCACATCCACCGCCCCTGCCACGGGCCCGCTGGTCACCTTTTCGAAGAACAACAAGTCGGCCAAAGTCCATGAAGGTCAGACCGTGCTCGAGCTTTCCGAAGAGCTCGGCATCGGCATCGAATTCTCCTGCCGGGTCGGCACCTGCGGCGTCTGCAAGACGAAGATGACTTCCGGCGAGGTCGAGATGGCCGTGGAGGACGCACTCGATGCCGACGACAAGACCAACGGCATCATCCTCGCCTGCCAGGCGAAGCCGAAGGGTCCTGTGTCGGTGGAGGCGTAGCCATGAAGGTGCATGAGCGCGAAGGCATCGTCGTCACCTGCGTGGTCAGCGTCTTGCTGCTGGCGTGGCTCATCTTCTTCGTGCATAGCTCGCCTCGCTTTCCAGGCAGCGGAGTCGGGGCCGTATTCGGAATCGCGGCGGCGGTAGTCATGCTCGTCCCGCTCGCGTACCCGATCGCGAAGCGCATCCCCTCGCTCAACGCGCGCATCACAAAACATGTGTCGATGAAGACGCTGCTGATCCTGCACGTCTGGGCGGGCCTTCTCGGCCCCTCGCTCGCCATCATCCACACGGGCCACAAGTTCGACAGCTGGCTGGGAATGGCGCTGACGGCAGTCCTCCTGCTGGTCGTCGTGAGCGGGTATGCGGTCCAGGTCCTGCTCAAGCATTGCACTGCGGAAATCTCCGACAAACTCGTCTTGCTGCAGACCGCGAGAGGGGATCTCGACCATGCCTGGGGCGTGCTCGAGAGGTCGCCGCCGGAAATGAGGGCCCTGCCGCAGGCACCGGTCCTGGCGGCCAGCCTGGTCTCGCTCGGGCTGCCGGCCCGCCCCGGCGGCCCGGCCGGTGAAGTCACGCGGATTGCCGAAGCCGTGGCCGGCCTGGAGTATTCGATCCGCATGCATGAATTCCTCAAACGCTGGTTCCGCCGGTCCGTGAAGCTGCACATCGGTCTGTCCATCAGCCTCTACGTGCTTCTCGCATTGCACATCGGTGCCGGCATCCAGTTCGGGCTCAGGTGGTTTTCCTGACATGAGTACGACGACGAAGATTGTTGTCGCAGTGCTCGTCGCCTTGGCGGTCGGCATCGGCATCGATTTGTCCAGGGCCGACTCCCGTATCGTCCCGCTCTGGCAACAAGCAGTAAAGCCGGGCGGTCTTTCCCAATCGCACGCCTTCCTCTCGAACGAATGTGCCGCCTGCCACACCCCGGTCAAAGGTGTCGAGCCCACGCTTTGCATCTCGTGCCACGCCGACAACACCGCCCTGCTGCAGCGCCAGCCCACGGCGTTCCATGCGAACGTCCAGGTGTGCAGCGGCTGTCATCTCGAGCACCAGGGTACGTTTCGCATGCCGACGACGATGGACCATTCACTGCTCGCCACGGTGGGCCATCAGCAGATCAAAGCTTCCGAAGTAGATGGGCTCCCTCGCCGCGACACGCAGGCGCCGACACCGGGCGCCTCCGATGCCGGAATGAGCCCGCCAGGCGCGCGTGAGTCACCGGCCGACCATTCGCGTTCGAAAGCGGACCAGTCGATGCTCGACTGCGCCAGTTGCCACGCGAGCAAAGACCGCCATCAAGGGCTCCTCGGCGCCGACTGCGTGCAGTGTCACGCCACGACGCAATGGACGATCGCTGAGTTCGTCCATCCGTCCGCGCGCTCGACCGAGTGCGCGCAGTGCCATCTGCCGCCGCCGAGCCACAACATGATGCATTTCTCGATGATGTCGGCGCCGCTCGCGCGCCAGCCGGACGCGAAGGTGAACCAGTGCTTCATGTGTCACCAGACGACCGCGTGGAACGACATCAAAGGCGTGGGCAGGGTCAAGCACCATTGATCGGGCTCGCTCATCAAGAGGCGAGTGTTGACAGCCGCAGAACTGCGCGATGACGAAAGCCGTTTCATGCGTGCTGGGTACGCCAGCGCACAGACGCGCGATCACCCAATGCTCACGATGCAGCATCGTTGTTGATGGGGATTCATTCATGGCCTATCGGAATGTCGTGCGCGGCAAACGGGTGGCGAGCCGCATCGATACCGGCACGGTGTTCGTCAATCACCCGACCTGGACCACTCCGGACTTGCCGTTCGGCGGCATCAAGGACTCCGGCTACGGACGTGCGATCTCCAGCATGGGCATCCAGGAGTCCGTCAACAAGAAGCTGGTTCGGGTGGCGTCGATCGATGCGCCGGCGTAGGCAGTGAAAACGGGAATTCAACCCTGGCTTAAGCAAGGAGCTTCATATGAACCAAGGTGGTGGGTGGATGAATGGAGGAGCAGGCGGAGAAACGTGGCTCTGGACGGCGATCGGCGTACTCGTAGTGGTCGTGCTGGTTGTCGTGATTGCCAAGCTGTTCAAAAAATAGTCCAGGGAAAACTGTGCGTGTCGATACAAATCAGGGTTGCCGAGCAACCTCACCCGAGATGGACAAGACGATAGAAATCCGCGAGGCAACGAACCGGATCATCACATCAGTGCGGCCTGCAGACCCGGGACTCGATTGCTGCGACCAGCGCTTCTTATGTCGAATGGCAAAAAAGCTGGGGTGTCAATTCTGTGCCGACAAAACCACCGTTGTTTCAGCTTCCATCCAGGTGCCTGACATTTGACTGATTCAATACTTGGAAGGAAAGCACAACATGATGCACTTCTCGGTGATGTCGGCCCGGCTCGTGCGACAACCGAACGCCAAAGTGAATCAGTGCTTCACGTCACCAGACAACCTCATGGAATGACATCAAAGGGGTAGGCAAGGTCGAACAGCATTGATCGGGCCCGAAGTGCTACTGACTCGTCGCGTTGAGCATGGACGGGAAGCGCATCCACCGACTGTTCGCGACTGTTGAACCGATCATGGCGAACTCCGATCACATTGTTTCGTTCAACGTGCCGAATCGTTCGTCTGTTTCGTGCTCGTGCAGCTAAAAAATGTCGCGTCGGTTGATCCCAATCAAGGTTCGAGACGCGGCATAAGAAAACTCGGCCAACGGAAAGCTCTGCGTACGCTGCCGTACAGACCGCGGAAAAGTTTGCGCCTACAAGAGGTGCCCTGTGGGCATCGCCAAGCAAGGCAGGCCATTTTTGAACCTGAATTCATTCAACTCTGAAAGATCATCATGAAGACTTCCATCCTCGCCGCCGCAATCTTCGCAGCTCTGTCAGTCCCGATCGCCTCGGCCCAGGACAAACCCACCCCCGCCAAGCCCGGCATGGAGATGGGCATGGGGATGGGCAAAGCCGCGCAGGACTCTGCCGCACCAGCGATGAACATGGACACGGACAAACAAAGCGCCAAGACCCAGGCCAACATGGAAAAAATGCATCAGCAGATGGACAAGATCGGGACCACCACCGATCCGAAGGAACGTCAGAAGCTGATGCAGGAACACATGCAGACGATGCAGGAGAACATGAAGACGATGCGTGGCATGGGTAGCCCCAAGATGAAGGGCGGAGCCGAGCACGGCGGAATGATGATGGGAGACAAAAACGCGGCCACGCAAAGCAGCGACATGCAGAAGCGTCAGGACATGACCGACACGCGCATGGACATGATGCAGGACATGATGGAGCAGATGATGAAGCGGGACAAGGCGTCGAAGCCGATGGGTGACATGTGAACGGGCCGATGGCCAACCCTGCTAGGAAGAACTTTTGACAGGACGAGAAATCATGAATCAGCGATACCAGGCGTTCCTTGGTGCTCTGGCGGTAGCAGTCGTTGCCGTCGCCTGCGCGCCCACCGACGCAGACACCAGCACCAAAGTCAAATCGAACCTCACCGCCGATGCGACCGTCAAGACCGCTTCGATCGATGTCGGTGTGCAGAAGAAAATTGTCACGCTGACTGGCACTGTTGACACCGCGGCCATCAAGGAGCAAGCCGTCGTGGTTGCCCGCAAGACCGACGGTGTGGGCGAGGTCGTCGACCGGCTAGTGGTCAAAGAACAGGGCTTCGGACCCGCGCACGGCCGCGAAATGATGGGCAAGGAGATGGGGGAACACAAGGAGGCGCCCAAGGAAGAAAAGCGTCCGTAACGTTTCGGCCCGGATCCGAGAAGGACGCACATGGACACTCGCACACGACACGCATCGGCTCCGGCCGAATCGGAGCCCCGGTCGCAACGCCGTCGCCTCTTGCAAAGCGCGCTCGCGGTCACTGCGGGGGGCGGTTTCCAAGCGCTCGCCCAGGACGACGCGCACGCCGCGGAGTCGGGGCGAAGCCGAATGGAGTCGCCGTTTCAAGAAAACATCAAGGCCTGTCTCGACTGCCACAGCACGTGCCTCCGCATGGCTATGACCTACTGTCTTGAACGCGGAGGACGTCATGTGGAGCAGAAGCATCTTCGCCTGATGCTCAACTGCGCCGAGCTCTGCCAGACATCGGCCAACTTCATGCTGAGCGACTCGCCGATGCACGGCCGGGTTTGCCTGATCTGCGCCGAGGCCTGCGAGGCATGCGCCAAGAGCTGCGAGCAGGTGGGAGACATGCGTGAGTGCGTCGAACAATGCCAGAGCTGCGCGAAGAGCTGCCGGTCGATGACATGAATCCGCGGCGACGCTTTCTGCGTGCCGGTACGGCTGCCGGGGCGGGAACGGCGCTGTACGCGCTGTCGCCACTCCAGGCATGGGCTGCCTTGCCGAGCGCGGTGCGTGCGCCAGATGGCCCGGGAACGAGCACCGATCTCGTGATCGCCAAGGGCCGGCTCGATATCGACGGGCGAAGCGCCGCGCCGACTGTGGTCAACGGTGTGCTGCCCGGCCCGGTGTTGCGCTTTCGCGAAGGCGAAACCGCAACCATCCGGGTGACGAACCGACTGGAGGAAACGACCTCGATCCACTGGCACGGGCTCCTCGTCCCCCCCGACATGGACGGCGTCCCCGGTGTGAGCTTCGACGGCATAGCACCTGGCGAGACCTTCACTTATCGATTCAAGCTCCGGCAGAACGGCACGTACTGGTATCACAGCCATTCGGGGAACCAGGAGCAGGCCGGCCTCTACGGCCCGCTGGTCATCGACCCCGCCACCCCCGAGCCGTTCGCCTACGACAGCGAATGCATCGTGATGCTGTCCGACTGGACGTTCGAGGATCCAGCGCGCGTGCTGGCGAAGATGAAGAAGTTCGGCGCCTACTACAACTTCGACCGGCGCACATTGGCTGACGTCTTTCGCGACGCCTCGCGCGACGGCTGGAGCGCGACGCTCGCCGACCGCTCGCTGTGGGCCAAGATGCGGATGGACCCGACCGACATCGCCGACGTGACCGGTTTCACGTACACCTATCTGATCAACGGGCAGGCAGCGCAGCAGAACTGGACCACCCTCTTCAAGCCGGGCGAGCGCATCCGCATGCGCTTCATCAATGCCGGCGCGATGACGCATTTCGATGTTCGCATCCCGGGCCTGAAGATGACGCTCGTGCAGGCGGATGGCCAGAACGTCGAGCCGGTCACGGTCGAGGAGTTCCGCATCGCTCCGGCCGAAACCTACGACATGATCGTCCAGCCGCGCGCCGAAGAGGCCTACACGATCTTTGCCGAGACGATGGATCGCAGCGGGTACGCTGCCGGCACGCTGGCGCTGCGCGCCGGGTTGCGGGCGCCGATCCCGGAACGCCGCAAGCGTCCGCTTCGGTCCATGGCCGACATGGGCATGTCAGGCGATGCGATGCCGGGCATGGCGATGCCCGCCGGCAGCGCCGGGCCCAAGACGGAGGCGATGCCAGGCATGGCGATGCCAGCCACTGCTGCGCCTGCGAAACCCGCGATGGACACAATGCCCGGCATGGCGATGCCAGCCGCTGCTGCGCCTGCGAAACCCGCGATGGACGCGATGCCCGGCATGGCGATGTCAGCCGCCGCCGCGCCCGCGAAGCCCTCAGCGATGCAGCCCGTGGCGCATGGTCCGGACCGCCACGGCCCGGGCAATTCCACGGTCGCCGAAATGCCCACCAGCCGGGTGAGCGAACCGGGTACCGGCCTCGGCGATTCCGGCCGTCGTGTGCTCGTCTACAGCGACTTGCGGCGCTTGTCGGGGAGCGGACCGACGGACGTACCGAAGCGCGAGATCGAGTTGCACCTGACCGGCAACATGGAGCGGCAGATCTGGGGATTCAATGGAAAGAAGTATTCCGAGGCCGAAGAGCCGATCCCGTTCAACCATGGCGAGCGGCTGCGGGTCACCTTCGTGAACGACACGATGATGGACCACCCGATGCATCTGCACGGCATGTGGATGGTGCTGGAGAACGGAGCCGGTGCGAAGCGACCGCTGAAGCACACCATCAATGTCAAGGCCGGCGAACGCCTCTCGTTCGATGCCGAGCCCGACGAGATCGGCAAGTGGGCTTTCCACTGCCACCTGCTCTTTCACATGGAGCTCGGCATGTTCCGTGTCGTCTCGGTCGTCGATCCGAAGTCGAAGGGGCGGACATGAAAAACCTGCAACGCGCCGCAGGCCATGCCGGCGTCTTGCTGGCGTGCACGATGT
>JANMAW010000044.1:0-4901 GCA_031360005.1 Rhizobacter sp. | reverse complement strand
TTCGGGTCGAACTCGAAATCGAGCCACGAGCCGCGGTAAGGGATGATCCGCGCCGAAAAGAGCAACTTGCCGCTCGAGTGCGTCTTGCCCTTGTCGTGCTCGAAGAACACGCCCGGCGAGCGGTGCAGTTGGGACACGATCACGCGCTCGGTACCGTTGACGATGAACGAGCCGTAGTCGGTCATCAGCGGCACTTCGCCCATGTAGACCTCCTGCTCCTTGATTTCCTTGACCGTCTTGGCCTGCGGGCTCTCACGGTCATAGATGATCATCTGCAGCTTCGCGCGCACCGCCGCCGCGTAGGTCAGACCGCGCACCTGGCACTCGCGCGTGTCGAACGCGGGCTTGGCCATGTTGAACTCGATGAACTTCATCTCCACGAACCCGTTGTGCGACACGATCGGGAACGCGGAAAGGAAGGCAGCCTGGAGGCCTTCGGGCTTGCGTTTTTGCGCCGGGACATCCTTCTGCAGGAAGGCGACGTACGACTCCTTCTGCATCGTCAGCAGGTAAGGAACCTTGAGGACACTTTCGCGTTTGCCGAAGCTCTTGCGAATCCGCTTGCGCTCGGTGTAGCTGTAAGGGGTAGTTTGCTGCGCCATATGTAGTTTCCCACTCCGTCTCAGGGAGCTCGGCCTGGCCCAGGCCTCGCCCCCGTCGGCGACTGTCAATCGATCCTTGTCTGTCGGGGACAAGGCAATTCGAAGCTTGGTGGTTGGCCACTACCAACCGCTGGCGGACAACCCCGGCGTTGCACCGGAGTCCGACCAAGCCCGCTCTCTGCAGTCGGATCAGAGAGCTTTCTGAAATCACTTGAAAGGGCTGGGATTGTGGTGCCGAGCGCTTTCAGGTGGTTTCAAAGGGTCATCTCGGTCAATCCGGAAAAACCCCAAGAAGCACAAAAGGCTGGGTGCCGATGCCGGCTCCCAGCCCCTCGAACGACCGCGAGTTACTTCAACCCGGCCTTCGCGCCGGCGTCTTCCAGTTTCTTCTTGGCGGCTTCGGCATCGGCCTTGGAAACCGCTTCCTTCACAGCCTTCGGCGCGCCGTCGACCAGGTCCTTGGCTTCCTTCAGGCCCAGGCCGGTCAGTTCGCGTACCGCCTTGATGACCTGCACCTTGTTGGCGCCGACCTCGAGCAGCATCACGTTGAATTCGGTCTGCTCCTCGACCACTGCAGCAGCAGCGCCGCCACCACCGGCGGCCGGGGCAGACATCGCCGCGGCGGACACGCCGAATTTCTCTTCTATCGCCTTGACCAGGTCGTTGAGGTCCATCACCGACATGCCGTCGAGTGCGCTCAGAAATGAGTCTTTATCGAATGCCATTTTGATTTCCAGTTCAGATGTATGTTGCAAAGATCGATCATTCAGGCAGCAGGTGCTTCAGCAGCCGGCGCTTGCGCAGCGTTTGCAGCTTCGGCGACCGGAGCCACGGCATCGGCAGAAGCCGGCTCGGCGCGCTTCTCGGCGATCGCCGCCAGCACCCGCGCGAAGCGCGAGATCGGCGACTGCAGCAAGCCGAGCAACTGCGCCAGCAGGACTTCCTTGCTCGGAATGGACGCCAGGGATTTCACCCCGTCGGCATTCAGAGCCTTGCCTGCGTACGCGCCACCCTTGACGATCAGCTTGTCGTTGCCCTTGGCAAAGTCGGAAAGGACTTTGGCCGCGGCGACAGCGTCTTCGGAAAAACCATAGATCAGCGGGCCGACCATGCTTGCCGAGGCCACTTCGAACGGTGTGCCGGCAACGGCGCGGCGAGCGAGCGTGTTCTTCAGCACGTGAAGATACACACCCTTTTCGCGCGCCTGCCTGCGCAGGACGTCCAGATGAGCCACGGTGAGGCCACGGTATTCAGCCAGCGCGAGCGTCTGTGAGCGCGCCACCTGGGCTGCCACATCCGCTACCACGGTCTGCTTCTCGCTTTTGTTGAGACTCAAGGTCTACTCCTCACATCATGTGTTCTTCGCCTGTCGCCAGGCTCCGAACACCTTCGGGTTCAGCGACACAACCGAACCGGAATAGAACATTCCTCTTCGGCGGGACCGCCATCTGCGCTGGCTTGTTGCTTGCGCGGTTTTGATGCCGCGGCATGCCGTCCATTAAGCGACCACGAGGGCCACACCAGCGGTCTTCGATGACCTGCTTCCTGACTGACCTGCACCCAGCCCCGGCGCTTGCAAGCGCCGGGTCCTTCGTCAGGCACCAGACAGTCCGAAGGGACTGTCTGGTGTCCGGACTCAGCCCACCAAACTCATTCGACCGGCACCAGACTCGTGCCGACCTCTTGTTCATCAGGCAGCGACTGCCGATGCGTTGATCGATGCGATGTCGACGCGGGCACCGACACCCATCGTCGATGACAGCGCGATCTTGCGCAGGTAGATGCCCTTGCTCGTCGCGGGCTTGGACTTGTTCAGCGCCTCGATCAGCGCGCGCAGGTTGCCCACCAGCTTGTCCGACTCGAACGAGCGACGGCCGATCGTGGCGTGCACGATGCCGCCCTTGTCGACGCGGAACTGCACCTGGCCAGCCTTTGCATTGCGCACCGCTTGCGCCACGTCGGGCGTCACGGTGCCGACTTTCGGGTTCGGCATCAGGCCACGGGGCCCCAGGATCTGGCCCAACGTACCGACGACGCGCATCGTGTCGGGCGAAGCGATCACGACGTCGAAGTTCATGACACCGGCCTTGATCTGTTCGGCAAGGTCTTCCATGCCGACGATGTCGGCGCCGGCAGCGCGGGCTTCTTCGGCCTTTGCACCCTGGGCGAACACCGCGACGCGTTTGGTCTTGCCGGTGCCGTTGGGCAGCACCACGGCGCCACGCACGACTTGGTCGGACTTCTTCGCATCGATGCCCAGTTGCACCGCGACGTCGATCGACTCATCGAACTTCGCGGTGGCGCATTCCTTGATCAGTGCCAGGGCGTTGTCGATCGGGTAGAGCTTGGTCGACTCGACCTTGCCGGCGGTCGCCTTCTGGCGTTTGGTCAGCTTTGCCATGATCAGATGACCCCTTCCACGGTGATTCCCATCGAGCGGGCGGTGCCGGCTACGGTGCGGACGGCGGCGTCCAGATCGGCCCCGGTAAGATCCTTGATCTTGATCTTGGCGATTTCTTCAGCCTGCGCGCGCGTCAGCTTGCCGACCTTGTCGGTGTGCGGCTTGGGCGAGCCCTTGTCGAGCTTCAGCGTTTTCTTGATCAGCACCGATGCCGGCGGGCTCTTCAGCACGAACGTGAACGACTTGTCCGCGAACGCGGTAATCACCACGGGCAGTACGAGGCCGGGCTCCATGCCGGAGGTCTGGGCATTGAATGCCTTGCAGAACTCCATGATGTTCAGGCCACGCTGGCCCAGGGCCGGGCCGATCGGGGGCGACGGGTTCGCCTTGCCCGCCGGGACTTGCAGCTTGATCAAGCCGACAATCTTCTTTGCCATTTCTGCTCTCCAGTTCAACCCGACGCCGCGAGCGGCGCGTTTGGGTCGTTGAGTTCAAACGCCACGGATTGGTTACCGTGGCTCCTCGTGCCGGTGTCTCGTCACCGGCAGCAACGGCTGATGATTCGCGCGCCTTGCGACGCCCGGCCTCATCAGCGGGCCGAATTCTTGTCGGCTCAGGCTTTTTCGACCTGCGCGAAGTCGAGCTCGACCGGCGTCGCCCGCCCGAAGATCGTCACCGCGACGCGCACCTTCGACTTGTCGTAGTTGACGTCTTCGACCGCACCATTGAAATCGGTGAACGGGCCGTCCTTGATCCGCACCAGTTCGCCCACCTCCCACAGCACCTTCGGGCGCGGCTTCTCGACGCCCTCTTGCATCTGGTGGACGATCTTCAGCACCTCGGCTTCGGAAATGGGTGACGGTCGGTTCTTCGCGCCACCGACGAAGCCGGTGACCTTGCCGGTGTGCTTCACCAGGTGCCAGGTGTCGTCGCCCATCTCCATCTCGACCAGCACGTAGCCCGGGAAGAAGCGGCGCTCCGAGACGGACTTCTTGCCGTTCTTGAGCTCGACGACCTCTTCCATCGGCACCAGAATGCGGCCGAACTTGTCCTGCAACTCGGAGCGATCGATGCGCTCGCGCAAGTTGCGCTCCACCGCCTTTTCCATTCCGGAATAGGCGTGGACCACGTACCAACGCTTGTTGCTGGCCGGCGCCAGCGAGGCGGCCGTCGGTTCCGGCGTATTGAGTTCTTCGGTCATCGGATGTTTCCCCAGCGGGCCCTCAACGCTTCCAGCCCAGGATCAGGTCGTACAGCACCCACTCAAGCGTCTTGTCGGTCAGAAACAGGAACAACGCCATCACGAAGACGAACGCAAACACGTAGCCCGTCATCTGCAGCGCTTCCTTGCGGGTCGGCCAGACGACCTTCTTCACTTCTCGTGCCGAGTCGTGACCGTAGGCGATCAGTTGCTTGCCTTGTTCCGAGGTGAAGAACGTCGCGACGGCAGCCGCGAGCAGAACGATCAGGGCAGCGACGCGCATCCATAGATCCTGCCTGCCGAGCATGTAGAACACCACCACTGCGGCGATCACGAGGACAGCCGCAACCGCGAGCTTGGCCTTGTCAGCGCCGGTGGAGATCGTCTCTATCTGGGGAGGATTAGCCATGGTGTTCGCTTCGATTCTTCACGGTCGCCGGCAAAGAGCCGTGCCGCCTTTCGCCTTTCAGCAGCAACGAGGGCAGGCACTTTGGGCGCCTACGCCGGCTGCTGTGGCCGCCAGTGCCGGGCCCGATCGGACCCGCGTCTGGCAGGGGCGGAGGGCATCGAACCCCCAACCTCTGGTTTTGGAGACCAGCGCTCTGCCAATTGAGCTACGCCCCTGTTGATGCTGTTATTTTCCAGTTCATTCGATGATCTTCGCCACCACGCCCGCGCCGACGGTGCGCCCGCCTTC
>JANMAW010000452.1:0-1737 GCA_031360005.1 Rhizobacter sp. | reverse complement strand
GTGGAAGATCTGGCTCGCCGAGGTCGGCTGCACCACCTGCATGTTGTTGTCGGCGGAGAGCTGCATGAAGCGTTCGAGCCGCGCCGAGCTGTGCTCCGGCCCCTGCCCTTCGTAGCCGTGCGGCAGCATCAGGGTGATGCCGTTGGCGCGGCCCCATTTCACTTCGCCCGAGGCGATGAACTGGTCGATCACCACCTGCGCGCCGTTGGCGAAATCGCCGAACTGCGCTTCCCAGATCACCAGCGTGTTCGGCTCCGACGACGCGTAGCCGTACTCGAAGCCGAGCACCGCTTCTTCAGACAGCAGCGAGTCGATCACCACATACGGCGCCTGCCCGTCGGCCACATGCTGCAGCGGCGTGTAGGTGCCGGTGTCCCACTTCTCGCGGTTCTGGTCGTGCAGCACCGAGTGGCGGTGGGTGAACGTGCCACGGCCGCAGTCTTCACCCGACAGCCGCACCGCGTAGCCGCTCGCGACCAACGAGGCATACGCCAGGTGCTCGCCCATGCCCCAATCGATGTTGATCTCGCCGCGGCCCATCGCGGCGCGGTCGGCCAGCACCTTCTCGACCAGCGGGTGCGCCTTGAAGTCTTTCGGGATCGTGGTGATGCGTTCGGCCAGCCGCTTGATCTCGGCCAGCGGTAACGCGGTGTCGGCCGCATCGGTCCACTTCTTGCCGAGGAACGGCGACCAGTCGACCGCGTACTTGCTCTTGTAGTTGGTCAGCACCGGGTCGTTGGTGTTCTTGCCGGCGTCCATCGCAGCGCGGAAGGCCTTGACCATGACGTCGGGCCCGTCGGTGGCGAGGATGCCCTGCGTCACCAGCTTGTCGCCGTACAGCTTGCGCGTGCCCGGGTGCTGGGCGATCTTCTTGTACATCAGCGGCTGCGTCAGCGCCGGCGTGTCCTGCTCGTTGTGGCCGAGCTTGCGGAAGCAGACGATGTCGACCACCACGTCCTTGTTGAACTGCTGGCGGTAGTCGAGCGCCATCTGGCTGCACAGCACCACCGCTTCGGGGTCGTCGCCGTTGACGTGCAGCACCGGCGCTTCGATCATCTTCACCACGTCGGAGCAGTACAGCGTCGAACGTGTGTCACGCGGGTCGCTGGTGGTGAAACCGATCTGGTTGTTGATCACCAGGTGCACCGTGCCGCCGGTGAAGTAGCCTCGCGTCTGCGCCAGCGCCAGCGTCTCCATCACCACGCCCTGGCCGGCGAAGGCAGCGTCGCCGTGGACGATGATCGGCAGCACCGAGTCGCCCTTGGCGTCGCCGCGCCGGTCGAGCCGGGCCTTGCACGAACCCTCGACGACCGGGTTGACGATTTCCAGGTGCGAGGGGTTGAACGCCAGGCTCAGGTGGACCGGGCCGCCGGGGGTCGTGATATCGCTCGAGAAGCCCTGGTGGTATTTGACGTCGCCCGACGGCAGGCTTTCCGGCGCGGTGTGGTCGAACTCGCTGAACAGCTCGGCGGGCGCCTTGCCGAGCGTGTTGACCAGCACGTTGAGCCGGCCGCGGTGCGCCATGCCGATGACGATTTCCTGCACGCCCTTGCTGCCGCCGCGCTGCACCAGTTCGTCCATCGACGCGATGAAGCTTTCGCCGCCTTCGAGTGAGAAGCGCTTCTGGCCGACGTACTTGGTGTGCAGGTAGCGCTCGAGGCCTTCGGCCGCGGTGAGACGGTGCAGGATGTGCTTCTTCTCGTCGCTGCTGAACGCCGGTTTCGAGCGGATCGACTC
>JANMAW010000001.1:0-4380 GCA_031360005.1 Rhizobacter sp. | reverse complement strand
ATGCAGGACATGGAGCGCATCGGCCGCGCCGACGATGTGACGGTGCTGGTGTTTTCCGAGTTTGGCCGGCGCGCAGCGGAGAACACGAGTCTCGGCACCGACCATGGCACGGCCAACCATATGTACGTGATCGGCAAGCCCGTCAAGGGTGGTCATTATGGCAAGCCGCCGAGCCTGACCGAGCTGGATGCCGACGGCAACGTTGCCCACACTACGGATTTTCGTCGCGTCTATGCGAGCCTGATTGAAGGCTGGTTTGGGTATCAGGAGAGTAGGACTTTGTTGTCGGGCGACTTTGCGGCCTTAGCGATTTTTGGTTGAACACTATGCTCGACCAGCCAGCGAGATGCATCGAGCGAGCCGCCGCTCCAGGGGTTTTGTGCTCAAGGAGCAATAGCCCGTGTCAATAGGCAGCGCGGCTCCCGAGCCACAATGCCGTGATGCTCGGCGGACTGCCGCAGCGAGCCCATTTCTTGGATGTGCTTCCCGCCGTCGGAAAGCTTCGGGAGCGCCGCGAACGCGGGAGCTTTGGCAGTTCCTGTCGTTGCGGCACTGTCATCCCGCATGACGGCGTTCGGTGGGCGAAGGCTTCAGTCGCGGCGCCTCGCGACGACCCCGCTGTCGGACCGAGGGTGCGCCGGGAAAGGCGCCATCGCATCGAACACGCCGTCACGGCGGATCAGTGCATGGAACATCGCCGCCGCGAGATGCAGCAGGATCAGCGCGAAGAAGCAGAACGCCAGAAGCCGGTGGGCATTCCACAGCATGCTGTGCAACTCGGGGTTGGGCGGCAGGATGGTCGGCAGTTGCATGCCGGCGACCACCACCGGGTAGTCCGCGGCCGACAGCATGGCCCAGCCGATCAGCGGCATCGCGATCATGAGCAGGTAGAACACGACGTGCGAAAGCCTCGCCGCGAGCTTCATCGGCTCGGGCATGTCGGACGGCAGCGGCGGCGCGCCGTAGCGCCAGCGGACGATGAGGCGCAGCACCGCGAGCACCAGGATCACGATGCCCAGAGGCTTGTGAATGGAGACCAGCGTCAGATACTCGGGTTTGATCGTGGAGACCATCCCCACGCCGACGAACAGCATCGCCAGGATGCAGATTGCCATGACCCAATGCAGCGCGCGCTGCAGCGGGGTGAATTGCAGTCGAAGGTCGTTCACGGCTTGGCTCCCGAGGTGGCGCGCCGATAGTCCTTCTCTTCGGCGGTGCGGCGGTTATAAGAGACCGAATAGGTTGCCGAACGCGCGGCCGGAAACGGGTCGTCGGAGGTGCGCATGCCCGCGGGCAGCACAGTGGGGTCGAAGTTGAGGTCGCGGCATGGGCCGTCCGCCTCAGTCTCAATCTTCTGGACTGCAAGGGTGCCGACGTCGATCCTGCGGCGGTCGTCCGGCCAGGCCTTGCTGGGGTCGGCGGTCGGGTCGCCCGGGTTGGCGACCACGACCGTCATGGTCCAGCGCTGGGGCGAGCGGGCGACCCGCTCGGTGATGTCCTTGGCCAGGAAATCGGGGTCGCGCTTCTTGAGTTCGTCCGGCGGCACCGATGCCGGTGTCGCGGCCGGCCCGAAGGACCAGCGCACCGCCTGGTCCTGGCCCTGGGCGTTGGTGAAGATGAAGCTGTTGAGACCGTTGTAGCGGTTCTCGGCGTAGGAACCCGTGAACGGCGCGCTGCCGGCCCAGGCGCCGAACGCGCCGATCTCAGGGTGCGCGGCCGCGAAGTTCTTCATCGCGTCGGGATCATCTTTGCGGGCCGATGCCAGCTGCAGCTCGTAGAAGGCTTGCGGCGTCGCGACTGGAAAGAACGGCGCATCGATCATCGCGGCGCGCCACTCCTGGCCGTCCGGCGTCCGGATGCGCAGGCTCAGGCCATGCACGCGCGCGGTGCCGTCCTGGGCCTTCGGGTCTGCAACGGCGAGATTGAAGCGGCCAGTCACTGGATAGGTACCGGTCGCGAACATCTGCGCCTTGGACAAGGCGGTTCCGGCCCCGTTGGCCTCGAAGGTACCGGTGAAGCAGATGCCCTTGGCGTGGTTGCGGCGAAAGCCGAGTGCTGGTCCAGTGGGCGGCGCCAGGGTGTCCACGACCTTCGCCGGGGTGAGGCGGTTGGGTGTGAACCAGCCGGCGGTATAGACGAATGCCGCCGCGATCACGACGACCACGAGGGCAATCAGCACGAGCCGACCCAACGTCGATCCGGCGGGTGGAGGATGTCGCTCAATCATCGAAATTTCGCCCATGAGTGGTAGCACTGGCGAGGGAATTTAACAGGTCGCGACAAAGTCTGCGTTGTGTGGCGGTGGTCGCGCCTGGCCGGCGGCCGAGCCGGCGTGCGCTTCTCGCTGATCGAGGCGCGTATCAACTCGGCAGCGCCTCAGCGCGGAAGCACAGGGTCAGCCCGGCGTACCGCAGCCCCTGAATAGCCGGTCTGGAGATTTCGTGGTCAAGCGCGGACGACGGGCTATGTCCGCAGTGCCTTGATACCAGTTGGCGACGAGAATTTCTGGCCGCATGAATGACCGGAAGGTGGCCGGGGACGTGAGTTCTGAGTCCTGCCTCGAACGACCGGAACCGCGCATTGCCGACCCAGAGGGGAATTCGCGGTAAGACGCTCCCGAAGCGCGGAGAGCCACACGTCGGCGACACCACTTTCACCCTCTCCTTCTTCTTCAGGTTGCGGGAGGTGAGTGTGGAAAAGCGCGACCGGTTTCGAGCAGCGTCTTGAGATTCGAAAGAACCTTTGGCCAGCCGCCCGATATGCCCTCCAGCATCTGGGGGTCGCGCTCGAGGTCTTCATGGGTGACCGTCAAACGAACGAGCCCGTCGCCATACGGCTCGATATCGAACGCAACACGCGAATGATTCGAATCGTCCGCGGCCTCCGTCGGCCGAGCCCATGTGAAAACCAGGCGACGTGGAGGGGTGCTCTCGACGACCTTGCCGACGATGTCGACCGTTCCCGCATCGTCGACACGTCGGTGCTCCCATCGAGAGCCGGGCCTCCAATCCGACACGTTCACACGTGCGCAGCCCGCATTCGGATCAGCCCAATACTGGCGCATCACGTCTGGGTCGACCAACGCCCGCCACACCTTCTCCGGCGTCGTCGCGATGTAGGTCACGTACAGGTAGTCAGGCTTTTTCATCGTCATCACCTTCCAGTCTCTTCTTGAGGTCGCGCAACGCACCGAGGCGGTTGCGCTCGAACTTTTCGATCCAGCGCGCGTGGATCTCGTGCAGCGGAACAGCGTTCAGGTAGTGGAGCTTTTCTCGGCCTTCCCAAACGACGGCGACAAGATTTGCGACCTCGAGCTGCTGCAAGTGCTGTGTCACGGCCTGGCGTGTCATGTCCATGTGCTCACAGAGTGCCGACAGCGTCTGGCCGTTCTCCCGATGCAGCAGGTCGAGCAGACGCCTGCGGGTCGGGTCAGCCAGCGCTTTGAAGACCTTGTCGATGTCCAACTACTCGACCCCGCGGGCTCAAGACCTTCGTCGATGGCGCTTCAGTTCCAGTTGTCGATCTTGACGTCGTTCGGGTTGGGGGTACCTGTCCCGGTTTCCAGAAGCGACTTCAAGCTGATCAGGAAAATCGCCCACTTGGTGCTGCAATGGTGCATGAATTCCACCGGCTCCTTCCAACCTTGGTGTTTGAAGAGGACGATGCAATAGTCGCTTTCCTGTTTGAGCTCCCAACTTATCCTGGTGCCGATCCATTCTTGGGGCCCATCGACCACTTGCCATAGCACCTGCTTCGCGGGATCAAGCTCGAGAACCTTCATCTCGAAGCCGCCGATGTCGACACCGCCGGCGCTGAAGCGGAACTGAAGCACTCCTCCGACTTTGCCTTCCCCTTGCGTGTTGCTCGTCCACCAGGCGGCAAGGCCTTCACGCGTGGTCAAGGCCTCATAGACCTCATCCAGGGACGATTTGATTCCGACTCTATGCAGGATATCCACCATGATTTTTCCTTACGGGTTGATCGAAACGACTGCGTGCGTTGTCATGGCAAGAACCTCCTGGCGTCACCCATCGCTTTGAAGACCATTGCCGATTTCCAAGAACGTTGTGAACTATAGGCAAGCCTTTGCTTGCATGTCAAGCGCCAAAGACACTCGAGAGGTCGATAGCCGAGATTCGCGCCGGGCAACTGCCAGGCAGGAGCGGCCCTTCATCGCTGCCGGATGGCGTCGACGCTGGTCACCTTGCACGTAGCGTCGGCAGTCGACGAAACATTGTTTGCATTGGTGGCAGACGCGCGACTGCAGCTGCAAATGCAAGCGATCGCCGCCGTCAGGGCTGGCGCAAATGCCAGGCGCGCGGCCGGGTGAAGGTCTGGATGCCGAGCGTCGACAGCGTCAGCCCGACCCCGGAATCGCCG
>JANMAW010000628.1:0-1873 GCA_031360005.1 Rhizobacter sp. | reverse complement strand
ATTTTCGAGCAGCGTCATCGATGACCACAGCGCCGCGCTCTGGAACAGCATGCCGAAGCCGGCACGCAGTGTCGACTGCCCGGCCTCGTCGGCGGCCCAGTAGTCGGTGCCGTTGTAGGCGACGCGGCCCTTCGCTGGCGGCAGCAGCCCGACCAGGTGCTTGAGCAGCGTGCTCTTGCCGGAGCCGCTGGCGCCCATGATGGCGAAGATCGTGCCCTTTTCGACCTCGAACGACACGCCGGTCTGGATCAGCCGGTCGCCGAAGCGCATTTCCAGGTCGGCGACGGTGAGCAGCGTCATCGGCTAGACCCCCAGCGCGTTCGCACAGACCGCGAAGATCGCATCGAGCACGATGATGCCGACGATGCTGACCACCACCGCGTTGGTGGTGGCCACGCCCAC
Organism: Rhizobacter sp.; assembly: GCA_031360005.1. Classification (GTDB taxonomy): domain Bacteria; phylum Pseudomonadota; class Gammaproteobacteria; order Burkholderiales; family Burkholderiaceae_C; genus LMDS01. The sequence continues at coordinate 1,471 of JANMAW010000628.1, read as the reverse complement.
GCCGGCCGCGTTGCGCTCGGCAAACAGCCCGGTATAGCAGCCAACCAGGCCGATCAGCGCGCCGAACACGAACGATTTCGCAAAGCCGAGCCCGAGATGCGACCAATCGAGCGCGAGCAGCGTGCGATCGAGGTACGCGGTGGGCGAAATGTCGAGCATCCCGGCGGCGACGACCATGCCGCCGAGCAGCCCGGTGACGCAGCCGAAAACGTAGAGCAGCGGCATCATCAACAGCAGCGCCGCGACTCGCGGCAACACCAGGAAGTCGACCGCGTTCAGGCCGAGCACCTCGAGCGCGTCGACCTCCTCGTTGGCCTGCATCGTCGCCAACTCGGCCGCGAAGGCGGCGCCGGTGCGCCCGGCCATCACCACCGCGGTGATGATGGCCGCCATCTCGCGCGCCACTGCAATTCCCACCAGATCGGCGACGTAGATGCCGGCGCCGAACTTGACGAGCTGAACGGCGCCGACGAATGCGAGGATCGCACCCACCAGCACGTTGACGACGGTGACGATCGGCACCGCGCGCGCGCTGCAGTCGGCCATCACGCGGCCCAGGTCCTTGAGGCGGAACTGCCAGCGCCCGGTCATTGCCGCCGCGGCCGAGATCAGCACCTGCCCGAGAAAGGAGATGGGGCGAACGGGAAGGAGCGAGGCGAGCTGCATGGGCGTGAGCGGCATTGTGCCGTCTGGACCGGGTCGCGATCGCCTGCGACGCGGCGCAGAGCGAGCATGGTCGGCCCCTACAATCGTTTTCAACCCGATCAACCTGCGCGCCGACCATGACAAACGCCGGAACCAAAGCACCGCCAGAAGTCGTGTCCGACACGCCCGACCTGTCGCACGTCTCGCCGCGCGACAAGGCCGAGATCCTGGCGCAGGCGCTGCCGTACATCCGCCAGTTCCACGGCAAGACCATCGTCATCAAATATGGCGGCAATGCGATGACCGACCCGGCGCTGCAGCAGGATTTCGCCGAAGACGTGGTGCTGTTGAAGCTGGTCGGTCTGAAGCCTGTGGTGGTGCACGGCGGCGGCCCGCAGATCGAGGAGGCGCTGGCGAAGATCGGCAAGAAGGGCACCTTCATCCAGGGCATGCGCGTGACCGACGACGAAACGATGGAAGTCGTCGAGTGGGTGCTCGCCGGGCAGGTGCAGCAGGACATCGTCGGGCTGATCAACGTCGCCGGCGGCAAGGCGGTGGGGCTGACCGGGCGCGATGGCGGGCTGATCCGCGCGCGCAAGCTGAAGATGGTCGACCACAAGGACCCGAGCAAGGTGCACGACGTCGGCAACGTCGGCGAGATCGAATCGATCGACCCGAGCGTCGTGATGGCGCTGCAGGACGACCAGTTCATCCCGGTGATCTCGCCGCTGGGCTTCGGCGCCGACAACGAGAACTACAACATCAACGCCGACGTGGTGGCGGGCAAGCTGGCCGAGGTGCTGAAGGCCGAGAAGCTGATGATGCT
>JANMAW010000606.1:0-1737 GCA_031360005.1 Rhizobacter sp. | reverse complement strand
TTCCTGTTCGGCGGCTTCAGCATCGCCGACGCCTACTACGCGCCGGTGTGCGCGCGGATCAAGACCTACGCGCTGCCGGTGCCGGCCGATGTCGGCGCCTACGTCGAGCGCGTCTACGCGCTGCCCGCAATGCAGCAGTGGATCGCCGAAGCGCGCGCCGAGAACGACTTCCTGCCGTTCGACGAGCCGTATCGCAGTCAGGCTTGAGGTCGCTAACGACATGCATTCACAGAGAGCGGTCGTGGTCACCCCATTCACTCCCTTCATGCGCGACCTTGAGCAACGATTTCGAGTCGCAACAGGACTAGCCAATCGCTCCGACTACAAAGTGTTCTACGGGCAAATTCGTCAAGCCCCGATCCTTACGCTTGGCATCAATCCGGGAGGCAACCCTGCGCATGTTTCTCAGGATGGTCGTATCAATGCGCGCGGCGATCCCGCGTCCGCGTCATCAAGCTATTTCGAAGGCGATGAGCACGACGTTCTCGACTGTGAATGGCAGGAGAACGACGGTCTTCAAAAACTTCTCATTCCACTCGTCGGTGGCGTTCGAGAGCAAATACGTCACGACGTAGTAAAGACCAATCTCGCGTTCCGCCGCTCGGCAAAGGCGACGCATATCCAAGTTGAGCGCGCCTTCGATGAGTCCGCGCCTTTCTTGTTCGAAATCCTCGCCAAAGTAAGACCAAAGCTAATCTTGCTAACCGGGCCCGCCATTCCTATTTTTGTAAGTCGCTACGCCTCGGCAGAAATCGTTGTTGCTCAAGTGGAAAAGGAACCTCGCGTCAGGCAAACGATATTCGCAGCATCTCGAGTTCGGTTGCGAGCCACCGGTATGGAGGCGCTTGTTGTGCAGGTTGCGCATGCGTCGCAGTTTGGATGGACCTACGATCGGTACGAAATTCCCCGGCGAATCTTGGCGCTCATGGAAGCCTGCCCAGTTGTATTTGCGGTAGTTGAACGCAAACCATGAAGCGCTACCTGGTCGGCGGGGCGGTGCGCGATTCGCTGCTGGGGCGGACGAGCTTCGATCGTGATTGGGTCGTCGTCGGCGCCAGCCCGCAGGAGCTGCTCGACGCCGGCTACATCGCAGTCGGCCAGGACTTCCCGGTCTTTCTGCACCCGCAGACCCGCGAGGAGCATGCGCTGGCGCGCACCGAACGCAAGACCGCGCCTGGCTACCGCGGCTTTCAGTTTCACGCCGATGCGGGCGTGACACTCGAAGACGATCTGCTGCGCCGTGACCTGACGATCAACGCGATTGCGCAGGACGAGACCGGCGCGCTGATCGATCCGCATGGCGGCCGGCGCGATCTGGCGGCGAGGGTGCTGCGCCACGTGTCGCCGGCATTTGCCGAAGACCCGGTGCGCATCCTGCGCCTGGCGCGTTTTGCGGCACGCTTCTTCGACTTCAGCGTCGCCGGCGAAACGCTGGCGTTGATGCGCGAGATGGTGGCCAGCGGCGAGGTCGACGCCCTCGTGCCCGAACGCGTCTGGCAGGAACTGGCGCGCGGGTTGATGGAGGCACGGCCCTCGCGCCTGTTCGAGGTGCTGCGCGAATGCGGCGCGCTGGCGCGGCTGCTGCCCGAGGTGAACCGCCTGTGGGGCGTGCCGCAGCGCGCCGACTACCACCCCGAGATCGACACCGGCGTGCACCTGATGATGGTGCTCGACATGGCGGCCCGGTTGAACGCCAGCCTGGCAGTGCGCTTCGCGTGCCTGGGCCACGACCTCGGC
>JANMAW010000590.1:0-1856 GCA_031360005.1 Rhizobacter sp. | reverse complement strand
AGGACCTTGACGCCGGCCAGCGGAAGCGGTTCCGCCGCACCGGAATTCATTCGAACCGCCCTTCGCGCAGCCATTTGGTCGCGACCCATTTTTCGCCCTCGAGCACTGGCGCCCCGCCGTGCAGCGTGCGCGTCGCCGGGTGCGGCCGGTCGTAACTGAAGAACACCGCGTTGCCTTTGACCGGCGCCACCTCGAGCTGCACGTCGGGGAACACGGTGGCGCCGCCCTGCGCCGGCGTGTTCAGGTAACAGACCAGCGAGGCGACGCGCTGGCCGCCGCGCGCGAGGATCGTCGGGGTTCCGGCCTCGCCGGGGTCGAAGTAGTCGTAATGCGGCTTGTATTCGGCGCCCGCGCTGTAGCGCAGCACCTGCAGGCCTTCACCGTTGCGAACCGGCCAGTCGAGCAGCGCGGCGATGCGGGCTTCGATGCGGCCGCACAGCGCATGCTCGCCGCGGTCGAAGAACATGCCCTGGCTGGTGCGTGCGGCGTTCACCTCGCTCGACCCGGTGCCGGTATGCACCGTCTCCGAGCGCGCGAGCCGCGCGCGCGCCAGCATGATCATCTCGTCGCATTCGTAGTCGGCAAGCAGGCCGCCGAACACCACGACGCGCGGCGCGTTCAGGCTCACCAGCACCTTGACTTCGCGGTCGCCGGCCCACAAGGTCGTGCGTGTGCCTTGGGGCATCGGCTCGGGGACCTTCGCGGCCGGCGGCCAGGCGGCAGCTTGCTGGCCGCGATCATCGAGAAAGTTCGTCAAGGTTTGTTCGAGGGCCGCGAACGCGCTGGCTTCGTTCCAGCCGCTGGCGCGCATCGACTGCAACACCACCTCGGCCTTGTGCCCGGCGCTGGTCTGCTCGAGGATCCAGCTGCGCAACTCGGGCGTGATTGGCTGTTGATCGCTCATCCAGCGATTTTGCCGGATGTCGCCTGGCATGCCCCACAGACGCGAACGCTATGCGCTCGCACTCGTATCGGCCTAGACACCTTCTGCGACCATGGTTTCGACGCCCGGCGGTAGACGACTCCGGTTCGTCGCATGCCGCGCCGTCAACCAGCGAGCCGCTTATTTCTTCGCGTCCTTCAACGCGTCCTTCGCCTTGTCGGCCGCCTTGTCGGCCTGATCGCCTACCTTCTTCGCGGCCCGGTCGATGTCCTTGCCGACGCGCTCGGCGGGGCCGTCTGCTGGCTGGCATGCCGCCATCACCAGCGAGAAGGCAGCCACCAGGACGTAGATCGAATTTCGGGGTGCGGGCATGTCGTTCTCCTGCGGGTCAGGGTGGCGCTTTTGGGGGGTGCAGTTGACGTCGTCGTCGGTTGTTCAGCATGAACTTTAGAGGCATGCCGAGGGAGTGTCATTCAGACGCGCCCGCGAGGCGCTGTGCGCGCTTTCCTACGCATGACGGCCTCGGTCGCGGGCATCGAGCCCGCGGCCTTCGCCGATCGCTGCGCTGGTCGATCCCCGCGAACTGGGCCATCTGGCTTGCAGGCCAGATGGCGCTCCACGCTACGAATGCTGCGCAGGCAGCATTCGCTTCACGCGCTCCGCCCCCTCGCCCTTCGCTCCGCGCTCTCGCGACGCGGGCATCGAGCCCGCGTCACTCGCCGATCGCTGCGCTGGTCGATCCCCGTAAACGGGGCCATCTGGCTTGCAAGCCAGATGGCGTTACGCGCTACGAATGCTGCGCAGGCAGCATTCGCTTCACGCGCTCCACCCCCTCGCCCTTCGCTTCGCTCTCTCGCGACGCGGGCATCGAGCCCGCGTCACTCGCCGATCGCTGCGCTGGTCGATCCCCGTAAACGGGGCCCCTCACCCTTCGCTTCGCTCTCTAGCGGAAATCACGGCTGCGAGTCAGCAG
>JANMAW010000058.1:0-5307 GCA_031360005.1 Rhizobacter sp. | reverse complement strand
CCCGACGACTGGCACCTGCATGTGCGCGACGGTGCCGCGCTCGCGGCGGTAGTGCCCGACACGGCGCGCCAGTTCGCGCGCGCGATCATCATGCCCAACCTGAAGCCGCCGGTGACGACCACGGCGCAGGCGCTTGCGTATCGCGCCCGAATCCTCGCGGCCGTTCCTGGTTCTTTCGCAGCGAGGGGAATGGGCTTCGAGCCGCTGATGACGCTGTACCTGACCGACGCGCTACCCGCCGACGAGATCGCGCGTGCACAGGGCGCCGGCATCGTCGCCGTCAAGCTGTACCCGGCCGGTGCCACCACCCACAGCGAGGCCGGCGTGACCGACCTGCGCAAGACCTGGCCCGCGCTCGAAGCGATGCAGCGCCTGGGGCTGCCGCTGCTGGTGCATGGCGAAGTGACCGACCCCGACGTCGACCTGTTCGATCGCGAAAGGGTGTTCATCGACACCCGGCTGATCCCGCTGCGGCGCGACTTTCCCGAGCTGAAGATCGTGCTGGAGCACATCACGACGCGCGAGGCGGCGCACTACGTCGCCGAGGCCGACCCGCGCATTGGCGCGACCGTCACCGCACACCACCTGCTCTACAACCGCAATGCAATTTTCCTCGGCGGCATCCGCCCGCACTACTACTGCCTGCCGGTGCTCAAGCGCGAAACGCATCGGCGGGCGCTGGTGGCCGCGGTCACCTCGGGCAGCCCGAAGTTCTTTCTCGGCACCGACAGCGCGCCGCACGCCGCGCATCTGAAGGAGCAAGCGCTGGGATGCGCGGGCTGCTACACCGCGCACTCGGCGCTCGAGCTGTACGCCGAGGCCTTCGATGGCGTCGCGGCGCTGGCGCAGTTCGAAGCCTTCGCAAGCTTCAACGGTCCGGCGTTCTACGGCTTGCCGCGCAATCGCGCCACCGTGACGCTGCGCCGTCAAGCCTGGACGCTGCCCGAGTCGCTGCCTTTCGGCGACGCCCGACTCAAACCGCTGCGCGGTGGCGAAAGCCTCGCGTGGAAACTGCTGGACACCGCTGATGAATGAGACCCGCGTGGCACTGCTGATCGACGCCGACAACCTGTCGGGCGACGTGATCGAGCAGGCGATCGAACACCTGCTGAAGCTGCACGGCGCGATCCATTTCCGGCGTGCCTATTCCAGCCCGCAAAAGGTCATCGAGCACACCGAGCTGTTTCGGCGCCACTCGATCCGGCCGATGGTCAACGTGCCGACCGGCAAGAATTCGACCGACATCGCATTGGCTGTCGACGCGATCGATCTGGCGATCACCGAACGGCCCGACGTGGTCGTGATCGCATCGAGCGACTCCGATTACGCGCCGCTCGCGCAGCGGCTGCGCGAAAAGGGCTGCCGGGTTCTGGGCATCGGCCAGGCCGGCAAGACCGGCAGCGAATCGCCGCTCGCGTACGACGAGTTCATCGACCTGGCGCACCGCAAGGCCCGCATCACGCCGAGGGCCGCGGCCGACGCGCCAACTGTGCGCACGCGCGCCCACCCCGTTCGCGCACGTGCGTCGGCCCGCGCCGCCGCAGCGCCGCCTGCGCCTGAGGTGCCCGCGGAGGTCGCGAGCATCCTGCAGGCGGTGCCGGCGCTGAGGAGCGGGGGCGCGATGCAGCTCAACGAAGTCGGCGAGGCGTTGCGCCGACATGATTTGCTCAAGAGCAAGAGCGCGTCGCCGAGCCGCTTTCTGAAGCGCCACGCCGCGCACTTCGAACTCGCGCCGCGCGACAAGCCGCGCACCGTTCGCTACCTCGGCCCCGGCTCGGCCTGAACCCGGTGCAGGGGTCGATGCTCCTGCACCAAGCGGCGGGTCTCGCGGTTCCTTACGCACGCGCCGCCGGGGATGATGTGACGGGCGGGTGAGTGGCGGGTGAGGGCGGCGAAGCCGTTCGACCCATTGCCGTGACGAGCGGACAGTTCGCCTGGCACAAAAAAAGACAGCGACCATGCGGTCGCCGTCTTTTGCGATTTCACCGGGCCGGTTCGGCGCCGGGAAGAAGGTGTTACTTCTTCGGAGCGTCCGGGCCTTCGCCAGCCGGAATGGTCTGGCCGCCCTTCACGGCAGCCTTGGTCGTCGCCTTGCGATCGGCGCGGCTCAAGTTCGACATCGGAGCGGATGCCGCGGCCGGGCTGCCTTCGCCAGCCGGCGTCAGCTTCTTGGCCTTGGCGGCGGCTTGCGTTTCAGACTTGCGCTCGGCGCGGGTCTTGGTCGACTTGCCGGTCGACTTTTCCATCGGACCAGCACCTTCGCCCGCCGGGGTCAGCTTGCCGGACTTCTCGAGGGACTTGGTCTCGGACTTGACTTCGGCGCGCGAAGCCGGAGCCGAAGCCTGGGCGAAAGTGGCTTGGGCGAACATGGCGGCGGCGACAGCGGCCACGACGGTCAGAACGTTTTTCATCGTCATATCAATCTCCTGTTGGGAACGAGGGGTAGGGGCATTTCACGCAGCCAGCGCACTCGGAGCGACATGCCCTCATCAAGTCCGCTTGCTGTCGGCCTGCGGCACAGACCGTGAAGCGCGGCACGTATTAGAACGCGGCATGACCTGATCCGTTGACGAAGACGTTGTTTCACCCGCTCCAGCGGCCTTCGATCGCCCGATTTGTTGCGCCGACGCCGCAGACCGCGGCGGCGCGGACATAATCGCGCCGGTGAAGCAAGCCAGACCGCCGCTGGTGCGAGGCCCGAAAGGGTGCACTGGAGGAAGGTCCGGACTGCAAAGGGCGGCGTAGCAGCTAACGGCTGTCCACCGTGAGGTGAGGATCAGAGCAACAGAGACGAGCCGATTCAGTTCGGGTGAAACGGGCAATCTCTACGCGCAGCAATACCAAATAGGCACACGCCGGGCGGCGCGGCAGCGTCCGAGTCGTTCAGAACCCTGGCCCGGGGCGATGTGTGCGGGTAGGTAGCACCGAGCCGTGCAGCGATGCACGGCCCAGAGGAATGGCGGTCACGGCCGGCGCTTCGCAAGAGGTGGCGGCTGCACAGAATCCGGCCTATCGGCTTGCTTCACACTTTTCGACCTCTCACGGGCGCGGCAGGCGCCCATCGCCTGGGCCGCGTTGACCTAGACTCGGCCGCTCCGATGAACCCCGACGCACACACCCTCTGGCGCGCGCCGCGCTGGGGCCTCGCCGTCCTGCTCGCGTGCCTGGGCATGCTCGGGCCGTTCTCGATCGACACCTACCTGCCGGCGTTCACCGGCATCGCCAGCGCGATCGGCGCGACGCCGGTGCAGATGCAGCAGACGCTGTCGGCGTACCTGTTCGGCTTTGCGCTGATGAATCTGTTTCACGGCGCACTTTCCGACAGCTTCGGCCGGCGTCCGGTCGTGCTGTGGGGGCTGGCGGTGTTCACGCTCGCATCAATCGGTTGCGCGCTGTCGCAGCACATCGGCCCTTTGGTGTTCTTTCGTGCGCTGCAGGGCATGTCGGCCGGGGCCGGCATCGTCGTCTCGCGCGCGGTGATCCGCGACATGTTCCCGCCGGCCGATGCGCAGCGGGTGATGTCGCAGGTCACGATCTACTTCGGTGTGGCGCCCGCGGTGGCGCCGATCGTCGGTGGCTTCCTGTTCGTGCACGCCGACTGGCACGCGATCTTCTGGTTCCTGACGGCCGTGGGGGCGATCATGTGGGCGGCCAACTTCCGGCTGCTGCCCGAAACGCTGCACCTGAGCCAGCGCCAATCGTTCAATGCGCGCAACCTGATGCGCGGTTACTGGAGCATGGGCTCGAGCGCGCGCTTCATGATGCTGGCGCTGGCCAGCGGCATCCCGTTCAACGGCATGTTCCTCTATGTGCTGTCGGCTCCGGTGTTTCTCGGCGAGCACCTGCACCTCGCGCCGGGCCAGTTCTACTGGTTCTTCATGATCACGATCGGCGGCATCATGTCGGGCGCCTGGCTGTCGGGGCGGCTCGCCGGGCGCATCAAGCCTCGGCACCAGATCCGCCACGGTTTTCTGATCATGCTGCTGGTGTCGATCGCCAACCTCGCGCTGAACCTGATGTTCACGCCGCAGGTGTGGTGGGCGCTGGTGCCGCTGGGCATTTACGCTTTCGGCTGGGCGCTGATGGTGCCGGTGGTCACGCTGATGGTGCTGGACCTGGTACCCGAGCGGCGCGGGATGGCCTCGTCGTTCCAGGCCTGCATCGGCAGCCTCGCCAACGCCATCGTCGCCGGCCTGATCGCGCCGCTGGTGATGCACTCGACCGTGTGGCTCGCCGTGGCCTCGCTGTTGATGATGAGCGTCGGCGTGATCGCGTGGATCTGGGTCAAGCCGCGCTTGCCCTGAGGGCCGACTTCGGCGCCGCGCCTCAACTCGGGCTGCGCATTTGATCCGCGTGCCCGGGCGCTAGACTGCACGCTGGTTCATCGCAGGAGCGTGTCATGACCCTGTTCCTCGTCGGCCTTGTGCTGTTCCTCGGGATCCATTCGGTCGCCATCGTCGCGCCTGCATGGCGTGATGGCCGGGTCGCGCAGCACGGCGAACCGGCGTGGAAGGGTGTCTATTCGGTCGTTTCGCTGCTCGGGTTCGTGCTGCTGATTTACGGCTACGGCGTGGCGCGCCAGACGCCGGTCGTGCTCTACACGCCGCCGGCTGCGCTTCGCCATGTCGCGCTGCTGCTGATGCTGCCGGTATTCCCTTTGCTGCTCGCCGCCTATTTGCCGGGCCGGATCCAGCGCGCGACAAAGCACCCGATGCTGCTCGCGGTGAAACTGTGGGCCTTTGCGCACCTGTTGGCCAATGGCACGCTCGTCGATGTGCTGCTGTTCGGGGCATTCCTGGTCTGGGCTGTGCTGGACCGGATTGCAGTCAAGCGCCGCGCGGCGCCGCGCGCGACGCCCGGTGCGCCGCCGTCTGCGGTCAACGACGGGATTGCGATCGCTGCCGGGCTGGTGATCTACGGCGTGTTTGTGATGTGGGGCCACTTGTGGTTGTTCGGGGTGTCGCCGCTGCGCTAGCGGTGCAGTGCAGTTCGTCCGACTCGTCCTACAGGCGATTCGGCACGCGCCCGACAGACCGTCTCCGGGTACCGCGGCACATTGGTGTTGCCGATTCGTCAGGCTTTGGCAAGTCACTGGGGCGAGTCGAGTGAAAGCAGCGTTCTGTTTCTCCACTTCACGCAAAGGATTCAGCATGAACAAGGATCAAGTCAAGGGTCGCGTCGAGCAGGCCAAGGGCAGCATCAAGGAAGCCGCCGGCAAGGTGGTCGGCAACAAGCAGCTCGAAGGCGAAGGCAAGGCCGACAAGGCCGCCGGCAAGGTGCAGGCCGGCTACGGCGACCTGAAAAAGG
>JANMAW010000057.1:0-2051 GCA_031360005.1 Rhizobacter sp. | reverse complement strand
ATAGGCCTGTGCAGGATCGTCGACCGCGTCGACCTTGTTGATCGCGAACACGATGCTCGGCACGCGCAACAGCTGGGCGAGCAGGGCATGGCGGCGCGTCTGCGCGAGCAGCTTGACGGGGGCCTCTTGCGTGTCGAGCTTCGTGATGTCGACCAGCACCACGGCGGCGTCGCTGCCGGCGGCCGCGGTCACCATGTTGCGGGTGTATTGCTCGTGACCGGGCGCGTCTGCGATGATGAACTTGCGTTGCTGGGTTGCGAAGTAGCGATACGCCACGTCGATCGTGATGCCTTGCTCGCGCTCGGCCTCCAGGCCATCGGTGAGCAGCGACAGATCGATCGGAGCGCCGGCGGCACGCCTCTCGAGGGTGTCGAGCTGGTCGGCCAGGATCGCGCGCGAATCGAACAGCAGGCGACCGATCAGCGTGCTCTTGCCGTCGTCGACCGACCCGGCGGTGAGGAAGCGCAAGGCGCGGTGGTCCACGATTTTCGATGCCTCGGGGTGGTCGTGGATCGGTGCCGTCGCCAGCGTGCTCATCAGAAATACCCTTCCTTCTTGCGCCGCTCCATCGATGCGTCGGAGGTACGGTCGTCCATCCGGGTCGCGCCGCGCTCGCTGACCGTCACCTGCAGCGTCTCGGCGACGATCTCGGCCGCGGTTTCGGCGGGGCTCTCGACGGGGCAGGTGCAGGTCATGTCGCCGACCGTGCGAAAACGTACCTCGACCGTCTCGACGGTCTCGCCCGCCTCGGCCGGCGTCACGTCGGTCAGCGGCACCAGCAGGCCCTTGCGGCGGATCACCTGGCGGTCGTGCGCGAAGTACAGGTTCGGCAGCGGGATGTTCTCGCGCGCGATGTAGAGCCAGACGTCGAGCTCGGTCCAGTTGCTGATCGGGAACGCACGCATGTGCTCGCCGGGCCTGATGCGGGTGTTGAACAGCGTCCAGAGCTCGGGGCGCTGCTCCTTCGGCTGCCATTGGCCGAAGCTGTCGCGGTGCGAGAAGATGCGCTCCTTGGCGCGGGCCTTTTCTTCGTCGCGGCGTGCGCCACCCAGCAGGACATCGAAGCGGTGCTCCTCGATCGCTTCGAGCAGCGCCACGGTCTGGTGGCCGTTGCGCGATTCGAGTGGGTGCGACAGGCGAACGGTGCCGCGCCTGATGGAATCTTCGAGATGCCCGACGACGAGGCGCTCGCCCATCTCCGCAATGCGCCGGTCGCGAAACTCGATCACCTCCGGGAAGTTGTGGCCGGTGTCCACATGCAGCAGCGGGAACGGCAGGCGGCCGCTGAATTCGCCGCGGGCGTTCCTGTTCTTGAACGCCTTCTCGGCGAGCCGCAGCACGACGCATGAATCCTTGCCGCCCGAAAACAGCAGGGCAGGGCGCTCGAACGCGGCGACCGATTCGCGCAGGATGAAGATGGCTTCCTCTTCGAGCCAGTCGAGGTGCGTCTGGTCGAGGGCCGGCAGTAGATGCTCGACTTTCAGCGCGGCGTTCATGCGTGGGCTCCGATCGGTGAAACCTGTGGGAGGTGGGAATCGCTGACGTGCAATCCACACTCCTTCGCGCTTTCGTCTTCCCACCACCAGCGGCCGGCGCGGAAGTCTTCGCCGACCGCGATCGCGCGGGTGCACGGCGCGCAGCCGATGCTCGGGTAGAACTGGTCGTGCAGCGGGTTGTAGGGAACGTTGTTCGTCGCGATGTAGTGCCACACGTCGGCCCAGCTCCAGTCGGCGAGCGGGTTGAACTTGGCGCGGCCCTTGTCGTCGTGCTCGGTGAAATCGACCGCAACGCGGTTCGCCGATTGCTCGCGCCGCATGCCGGTGACCCAAGCACTGCGATCCTTCAGCATGCGCGACAGCGGTTCGAGCTTGCGGATCGCGCAGCAGCCCTTGCGCAGCTCGATGCTGTCGTACATCGCGCGTTCGCCGTTCGTCCTGACGAAGTGGACGACCGACTCGGCAACCGGCTCGTAGACCTCGACGGCCAGCGCATAGCGATCCTCGATGCGGCCGATCAGCGCCACCGTCTCGGCGTGCAGCATCCCGGTCTGC
>JANMAW010000564.1:0-2945 GCA_031360005.1 Rhizobacter sp. | reverse complement strand
GCCAGCACGAAGTGCGTCAACAGCGACACCGGCCGCCCGGTCGCGCCTTTCGCCGTACCGGACTTCCAGGCGGTGCCGGCGATGTCGAGATGCGCCCAAGGGTACTTGCCGGTGAAGCGGCGCAGGAACATCGCCGCGGTGATCGCACCGCCGGGGCGCCCGCCGATGTTGGCCATGTCGGCGAAGTTGCTCTTCAGCCCTTCGTCGTACTCCTCGTCCAGCGGCATGCGCCAACATGGATCGAGGCCCTTTTGGCTCGCCGCGAGCATCTGCTCGGCGATCTTTTCGTCGTCAGTGAACAGGCCCGAATTGTGGTGGCCGAGGGCGATCACGCAGGCGCCGGTCAGCGTGGCCACGTCGACGACGACCGCCGGCTTGAAGCGCTCGGCATAGGTCAGCGCGTCGCACAGGATCAGGCGGCCTTCGGCATCGGTGTTGAGGATCTCGATGGTCTGGCCCGACAGGCTCTTGACCACGTCGCCCGGCTTCACCGCGCTGCCGCTGGGCATGTTGTCGCACGACGGGATGATGCAGACCAGGTTGAGCCTGGGCTCGATCTCGGCCACCGCGCGCAGCGTCCCGAGCACGCTCGCCGCGCCGCCCATGTCGAACTTCATCTCGTCCATCTCGGCGCCGGGTTTCAGCGAGATGCCACCGGTATCGAAGGTGATGCCCTTGCCCACCAGCACGACTGGCGCCCGCGTCTTCGGCGCACCGTCGTAGCGCGCGACGATGAAGCGCAGCGGCTCGTCGGAGCCCTGTGCCACGGCCAGGAACGAGCCCATGCCGAGCTTCTCGCAGTCCTTGCGATCGAGCACCTCGACCTTCAGCCCGTATTCCTTGCCGAGCTTCCTCGCCTGCTCGGCCAGGAAAGTCGGCGTGCAGTGGTTGCCCGGGCGGTTCGCGAATTCGCGCGCCAGCGTCACTCCGGCGGCAATCGCCTGGCCACGCGCCAGGCCCTGCTGCACCGCTTTCGAATCGGACTTGCTGCACAGCAGCGTCACCTTGTTGATCTTCGACGCGGCCGGCGCACTCGGCTTGGTATGGCGATACAGGTAGATGCAATCGCGCGCTGCCGCGACCAGCGCTTCGGCGTGGGCATCGCCGAGCATGCCGGCGCCGGCGAGCCCCACCGCCACATGCTTCGCACCGCTTGCCTTCACGAGGTCGATGCCTGCGCCCACCGCCGCCTTGAACGCTTTCGCGGTGGCCGCGCCGGCCACCGCGAACACCACCCGCGCCGCGCGGATGCCGGCCGGGCGGTGCAGGTAAAGGCACTTGCGGGCCTTGAGCTTCAGGTCGCCTTGCGCCAAGGCATCGCTGAGCGCCGCGGCGAGCGGCGCATCGAGCCTCGGGTCGACGCCATCGCCCGCGACGACGAGCACCAGCGCGTCGCAAGTCAGGCTGGCGAGCGTGTCGAGGGAAGAAATCTGATGACGAAAGTCCATAATCGGCGGTCCTGTAGACAAGCCGACGATGTTATTCGATTCCACTTTGCGCCGAGAGCTGGCGCGCAACTTCGGTGCCACGCTGGTGGTCATCCTGACCATCGTGCTGACGATGATGCTGATCCGCACGCTCGGCCAGGCCGCCATCGGCCAGGTCGCGCCGCAGGACGTGGTCCTGTTGCTCGGCTATGTCGCGCTCGGCCACCTGCCGACGATGCTGGCGCTGTCGCTCTTCATCTCCGTGGTCGCGACGCTGTCGCGCATGTACCGCGAAAGCGAGATGACGATCTGGTTCGCCAGCGGCGTCGGGCTGAGCCGTTTCGTGCGTCCCGTGCTGCGCGTGAGCTGGCCGGTGCTGGTGGTGATCGGCGTGCTCGCGCTGTTCGTCTGGCCGTGGCAGAACCAGCGCGGCGTCGAGCTGAAGGAACGCTTCGAGCGTCGTTCCGACCTGTCGCGCGTCGCCCCCGGCCAGTTCCAGACCTCGAACGACGGCACGCGCGTATTTTTCATCGAACGCGACGCGGCCGACAGCCGCACCGGCCGCAACGTGTTCATCCTGAGCTCGTTGCCCAATTCCGAGTCGGTCACCTCGGCGCGCAGCGGACGCATCGAGATGGCGGGCGACGATCGCTTCCTGCAGCTCGCGCGCGGCCAGCAGAACGTCGAAAACCTGCGCACCGGCGAGAAGACGCTGGCGCGCTTCGAGGGCTACCGCGTGCAGGCCGGTGAACGGGCGCTTTCGAGCATCGACAACCTGCCGCCGAAGGCACGCCCCAGCATCGAGCTGCTGAACGAACCGACGCCGCGCCATCAGGGGGAGCTGGTATGGCGCCTGGGCTTGCTGCTCGGCGGCGCCAACCTGGTGTTGCTGGGCATCGGGGCATCGGCCTCCAACCCGCGCCGGGCGAGTAACTGGAACCTGCTTTTCGCGTTGCTCAGCTTCGTCGTCTACTACAACATCATCAATCTCTCCCAGGCCTGGGTCGCCGGCGGCAGGGTCGGCATGGGCACGGCGCTGGTCGTCGCGCACGGTGGTGCGTTCCTGATCGCGATGGGTCTGTTGTGGTGGCGCGAGCATCGCAACAGCCACCTCGGCTGGCGGCGCAGCGCTGACGAGGGCGCCGCGACATGAAGACCGTCCGCCGCCTGTTTTACGTCGACATCGTGTCGGCCGTCGGGTTCGTCGCACTGGCCTTCCTGTCGCTGTCGTTCTTCATCGACTTCATCGATCAGCTCGGCGACGTCGGCCAGGGCCGATATACGGCCGTGCAGGCCACGCTCTATTCGCTGCTTCTGGTACCCGGACATTTCTACGAAGTCGCGCCGATCGCGGTGCTGATCGGCACGATCTACACGCTGTCGCGCATGGCGCAGTCGTCGGAATACACGATCCTGCGCACCGGCGGCCTGGGCCCGGGGCGCGCGCTCTCGCTGCTGGCGAGCCTCGGGCTGATCTTCGGCGTGCTGACCTTCATCGTCGGCGACTACCTTGCGCCG
>JANMAW010000541.1:0-5288 GCA_031360005.1 Rhizobacter sp. | reverse complement strand
GAAGGCTTCGCTGCGATCCGACGTCCACTTGATCGGCCGGCCCACATGCTTGCTGGCCCAGACCAGCGCGGTCTCTTCGGCGTACAGGAAGATCTTCGAGCCGAAGCCGCCGCCGACGTCGGGCGCGATCACGCGCACCTTCGACTCGGGCAGTCCGAGCACGAACGCGCACATCAGCAGCCGCTCGACGTGCGGGTTCTGGTTCGCGACATACAGTGTGTAGCTCTCGTCGTGCCGGGTGTAGCTCGCGTTGGCGGCGCGCGGCTCCATCGCGTTCGGGATCAGCCGGTTGTTGACGATGTCGAGCGTGCTGACGTGCGCGGCGGTCGTGAACGCGGCGTCGACCGCGTCCTTGTTGCCGTGGCCCCAGTCGTAGCAGACGTTGTTGGCGACGTCGTCATGCACGTGGCCGGCATGGCCGTCGGCCTTCGTGATGTCGATCACCGCGGGCAGCTCTTCGTAGTCGACCTCGATCAGCTCCGCGGCATCTCTTGCCTGCAGCAGCGTCTCGGCAACGACGAGCGCGACCTGGTCCCCGACATGCCGGACCTTGCCCTGCGCCAGGACAGGGTGCGGCGGCTCCTTCATCGGCGAGCCATCCTTGTTGTGGATCAGCCAGCCGCACGGCAGGCCGCCGACCTTGGCCTCGGCCAGGTCGGCGCCAGTGAATATCCTCACCACACCGGGGGCCTGCTTCGCCTTGTCGAGGTTGATCGACCTGATGCGGGCGTGCGCGTACGGTGAGCGCAGGAACGCGGCGTAGGTCTGGCCGTGCATCACGACGTCGTCGGTGTACTGGCCGGCGCCGGTCAGGAAGCGCGCGTCTTCGCGGCGGCGCAGCGGCTGGCCGATCGGGCTGGCGGGCGTGCCCAGCTCAGGGGGAACGGACATGTCGGTCATGGGGTACTCCTCAGGCCGTGGCTTTGGCGCCAGACTGGCAGAACTGAATGGCTTTCACGATGTTCTGGTAGCCGGTGCAGCGGCAGATGTTGCCGTCCAGCCCTTCGCGGATCTCTTCCTCGGTAGCCTTCGGGTTGTCTTGCAGCAACTGCACCGCCGACATCACCATCCCCGGGGTGCAGAAGCCGCATTGCAAGCCATGACACTCGCGGAAGGCTTCCTGCATCGGGTGCATTGTTCCGTTTTGGGCCAGGCCTTCGATCGTCGTGATCTGCGCGCCCTGCGCCTGCATGGCGAGCATCGAACAGGCCTTCACCGCGCGGCCGTTCATGTGCACGGTGCAGGCGCCGCACTGCGCGGTGTCGCAGCCCACGTGGGTGCCGGTGAGTTGCAGGTTCTCGCGGATCAGTTGCACCAGCAGGGTCCGCGGGTCGATGCTCGCGTTGACGGCCTTGCCGTTGACGGTCAGTGAAATGGGAACGCTCACGGATGTCTCCTGTGAATCTGACGGACTTCAATGTCGCGTTCGAGGTTCGACGCTTGACCCATTGTTCGAGCACGCGAGCCCGGCGCACAGCACGGGCTTTCCCTAGGGAGCCGGGGGATGGCGGCTAGGCGACCCGACCCGTCGCCCGCGCGTCAGATCGCGCAGCTCCTGAAGCCGCAGAACCTGTCGTCGCGTTCCGGCGCGGCGGCGTGCCGTGCCTTCGGGTTGCGCAGGCGGCCGCGTGTCGCGAACGACGCTCCGCGCTGCACCCGGCGCACGCCCACGATGGCCGCTGCGTCGTCGCGCCGCTGGCCCGGCGACGCGCCGGTGAACCCGGGGTAGGGCCGCAGCGTGCCGGCCGTCCACTCGCGCACGTCGCCCCAGCGAAAGCCGCGCGTCGCACCCTGGATCGCCGCGGCTTCCCACTCGGCCTCGCCGGGCAACCGGCGCCCGGCCCAGCGGCACCACGCATCGGCCTCGAACCAGCTCACATGCACGACCGGGTGCGTCTGCGGCGCGCGCACGAGCCTGCCGAAGCGCTGCAACAGCACGCCGTGGCGCAACTGGTCCACGTAGCGCGGCGTGCGCCGGCCTTGCCGCTGCACCCAGTCCCAGCCGGGTGCGCTCCAGTGGCGGCGGTCGTCGTAGCCGCCATCCTCGACGAATTCGCCATATTGCGCCCAGTTCACCGCCTGCGCGTCGATCTCGAATTCGGGCAGCGGCAGCTCATGCGCCCACTGCTCGCGGTCCGGAACGAAGCCGCCCGGTTCGCTGCCGAGCCGCCATCGCGTCCCCGGGAACAGCAGCGCAGCGCGCGTTGGCCGGGTAGGGAGCGGTGGCAGCAGGCGGGTGTCGATACCCAGTGCCTGCGAGAGCTCCGCAAAGCGCTCGGCACACCCGTCTTCACGCAGCAGCGCGAGCCGGTAGAAGTACAGCGCATCGTCTTCGTCGGGCGTGCCTGCGAGCAGTTCGAGCGTCGTCTCCAGGCTTTCGACGAGGTACTGCCGGATCGTCTGCAAATCGGGCAGCGCCACCGCACCCCCGCCGGCCCGCGGCATGGCGGAAGGGTCGAAGTGCGCATCGGCCTCGGGCAGGATCGAAGCGAGCTTCGGATGCGTGGCGTCGCAGCGCACGCCGCGCTGGCGCTGGACGTTGCGCGCGATCCAGTATTCCTGGAACCAGCCGATGTGGCCGAGTTCCCATTGGAGCCGGTTCAGCCCGGTGTCAGCGGGCAAGCGCATAGACGCGCCCCCGAGCGCTGCCTCGCACGCCGCCACCCAGCGCAGCGAGTGATTGCGCGCATCCATCAGCGCGAGCGACAACAACTCCTTGCCAGCCCGGCGCATCTGCGCCGAATCCATGTTCGCGATGTCCACGCCCTGCACTGGCGGCTCCTGCGGCATCGGCGCCGACTGCGGTGGATTGTCGCAGCGGCGAACGGCGAGGCACCCATGTCGGATCAGCGGCGCGTCGGTCGGGTTGTCGGCAGCCCGGTGTGCCGCAACCTCGGGTCCTGCCCGCTCGCTAGGGCCCGATGGGTTTGACACAAATTAGTCGATCACCTAATAATGGCTCGTGACCCGGCCATCGAACAAGCTCGACGAGGCGTTGCTGGCCAGCGGGCGTGAGCTGTTTCCGTCCACCGGCTGCGCCGGGCTGTCGCTGCGCGTGCTGGTCGAGCATGCAGGCGTCAACGCCGGCATGTTTCACTACCACTTCAAGTCGAAGGACAACTTCCTGCGCACGCTGCTGCAGCAGATGTACGAGGAGATGTTCGAGAGCCTGCAGCTCGAGGCCGGCCACGAAGGCCCGGCGCTCGATCGCTTGCGCGCGGCGCTGCTCAGCCTGGCCCGGTTCGCTCGCAGCCACCGCCACGTGCTGGCACGCATCTGGATCGACGCGATGGCCGGCGAACAGGTCGCGCTCGAGTTTTTCCGCGCCAACGCGCCGCGCCACCTCGGCCTGCTCGTCGGTCTGGTCGAGCAGGCCCGCACGCAGGGTGCGCTGCGCGAGTTGCCGCCGTTGCAGCGCCTGGCTTTCCTGCTGGGTTCGCTGGTCGCGCCGATCATCTTCGCCGCCGGGCTGGTCGACACCGGCGTGGCGCCGGTGCCGATGCGCAAGGCCTTCGACGCGCAGGTGATGAGCGACGCCGCGCTGGCACAGCGTGTCGATCTGGCATTGGCGGCGCTGCGCGACGACGCGGTCGCGCCGCCGCAGCGCCGATCACGGGCGGGAGGGATTCGATGAAGTGCTGGCGAGTGGGCCCGCTGGTCGTGTCATGCGGCGCGGCATTGCTGGGCGCCTGCGCCAAGCCTTCCGACCCCGGCTGGTCGGGCTATGTCGAAGGCGACTATGTCTATGTCGCCGCGCCACTGGCGGGCCGGCTGGCGCAGCTGTCGGCACGACGCGGCGAGATCGTGGCGCGCGGCGCGCCACTGTTCGCGCTGGACGCCGACAGCGAACGCGCCGCCAGCGAGGAAGCCGCGGCACGCGTGGCCGTCGCGCAGGCCCAGGCGGCCGACACCGGCAAGGGCAAGCGCGGCGACGAGCTCGCGGTGGCGCAAGCGCAGCTGGCGCAGGCGCAGGCGCAGGCGGCGCTCGCGGCGAGCGAGCTCGCGCGCCAGCAGCAGCTGATCGCGCAGGGCTTCATCTCCGCGTCGCGTCTGGACGATGCGCGCACCTCTGCGCGGCAGACCCAGGCGCGCGTTGCCGAGCTGAGCGCGGCGCTGCGCGTCGCGCGGCTGCCCGCGCGCAGCGACGAGCGCAACGCGGCCGTCGCCAGCACGCAGGCGGCCGAGCAGGCGTTGCGGCAGGCGCGCTGGCGCGAGCAGCAGAAGCGGCAGGCCGCGCCGGCCGACGCACGTGTGGCCGAAACCTTCTTCCGCGTCGGCGAGTGGGTCAACGCCGGCCAGCCGGTGGTGGCGCTGCTGGCGCCGGGCGGCACCAAGGCACGCTTCTTCGTGCCCGAGGCCGAGCTGGCCGCGATCAGGACCGGCCAGCCGGTCACGATCCACTGCGACGGCTGCGGCGCGCCGATCCGTGCGCGCATCGACTTCATCGCCACCCAGGCCGAATACACGCCGCCGGTGATCTACTCGAACACGCAG
This sequence comes from Rhizobacter sp., assembly GCA_031360005.1. GTDB lineage: Bacteria > Pseudomonadota > Gammaproteobacteria > Burkholderiales > Burkholderiaceae_C > LMDS01. Next base: position 794 of record JANMAW010000541.1, on the reverse strand, counting down.
CGTTCGCGCCTGGTGTTCATGGTCGAAGCACGTCCCGACGACGTGCTCGACGGCCCGCGCCTGAAGCCCGGGCAGCCGGTGGACGTGCGACGCGCGCCGGGAACGCCTTCATGAGCGAGGCCGGGTTTGCGATCGATGTGCGCGGCCTGACCAAGCGCTACGGTGGCGTCGCGGTCGTCGACGACCTCGCATTGCAGGTCAGGACCGGCCGCATCTGCGGCTTCCTCGGCCCGAACGGCAGTGGCAAGACGACCACGATCCGCATGCTGTGCGGCCTGCTCACGCCCGATGCCGGCGAGGGCCGGTGTCTGGGCCTGGATCTGCGCACCCAGGCCGCCGAGATCCGCCGCGAGGTCGGCTACATGACGCAGAAGTTCGGCCTCTACGATGACCTGAGCTTGCGCGAGAACCTCGACTTCATCGGCCGCCTCTACGAGCTGCCGGACCGTCGCGCCGCGGTCGACCGCACGCTCGCGCGGCTGGGTCTGGTGGAGCGCCAGAAGCAACTTGCCGGCTCGCTCTCGGGCGGCTGGAAGCAGCGGCTGGCGCTCGCGGCCTGCCTGATGCACGAGCCGCGCCTGCTGCTGCTCGATGAGCCCACCGCCGGCGTCGACCCGAAGGCGCGGCGCGACTTCTGGGACCAGATCCACAGCCTCGCGGCGCAGGGCATCACGGTGCTGGTCTCGACCCACTACATGGACGAAGCCGAGCGCTGCCACGAGCTCTGCTACATCGCCTACGGCAAGCTGCTCGCCCGCGGCACCGAGCGCGAGATCATCGACGCAGCGGGGCTC
>JANMAW010000523.1:0-2071 GCA_031360005.1 Rhizobacter sp. | reverse complement strand
ACGCGGCGCAGTTCCTTGGCCTTCGGGACCGTGGTCTTGATCGCCTCGTGCCGCAGCAGCGAGTTGCACATGTTGCGCAGCATCGCGAGGCGGTGCTCCGACGTGCGGTTGAGTTTGCGAAGTCCGTGACGGTGACGCATGGTGCTGATTCCTTCTTGACTAACTTATGGACCCCAGCCGTATCAGGTACTGGGGGTTGCACGATCAAATGCGCAAAGCGCGTTTGTCATCCGATGATGGCCTTCAGGCCGTCTTTCCTGTCGGCGAAGCGTTAGCGCTTGTCCAGGCCCTGCGGCGGCCAGTTCTCCAGCCGCGCGCCGAGCGTGAGCCCGCGCGACGCCAGCACTTCCTTGATTTCGTTGAGCGACTTGCGGCCAAGATTCGGCGTCTTCAGCAGCTCGGTCTCGGTGCGCTGAATCAGGTCGCCGATGTAATAGATGTTCTCGGCCTTCAGGCAATTGGCCGAACGCACTGTCAGCTCGAGCTCGTCGACGGGGCGCAGCAGGATCGGATCGAACTGCGTGTTGCGCGGGCTCGGCGCATCGGTGAATGCGCTGACTTCGCCTTCGAGCTGAGCGAACACCATCAGCTGCTCGACGAGGATCTTCGCCGAATTGCGGATCGCTTCCTCCGGCGTGATCGCGCCATTGGTGACGATCTCCATCACCAGCTTGTCGAGGTCGGTTCGCTGCTCGACGCGGGCGCTTTCCACGGTGTAGCGGACGCGCGCCACCGGCGAGAACGACGCATCCAGCACGATGCGGCCGATCGACTTGGTCGGCTCGTCGCCGTAGCGACGCATCGTGCCCGGCACGTAGCCGCGGCCCTTCTCGACCTTGATCTGCATGTCGAGCTTGCCGCCGTGCGACAGGTGCGAGATCACATGCTCGGGGTTGATGATCTCGACGTCGTGCGGCGTCTGGATGTCTCCCGCGGTGACCGGGCCTTCGCCTTCCTTGCGCAGCACCAGCGTCACTTCATCGCGGTTGTGCAGGCGGAACACGACGCCCTTCAGGTTCAGCATGATGTGAACCACGTCCTCCTGCACGCCGTCGACCGTCGAGTACTCGTGCAGCACGCCGGCGATCGTGACTTCGGTGGGCGCGTAGCCGACCATCGACGACAGCAGCACGCGGCGAAGCGCGTTGCCGAGCGTGTGACCGTAGCCGCGCTCGAACGGCTCGAGTGTGACCTTGGCACGGTTGCCGCCAAGCGGCTCCACATTGATGGCTTTGGGTTTCAGCAGATTGGTTTGCATTGAAGTCCTGTTCGTCTCAATACCCTCGGCTCGTTACACCGATAAGGCTGATGGACATCGCCGGGCGGGATGGATGATTGCTCCGCCGCCGGCACACGGAGCAAAAGAAGCCGAGCAGCGGTGGCGGCGAACGCCGTCACCCCGCTGCTCCGCTGTTGTTTATCGCGAGTACAACTCGACGATCAGCGCTTCCTTGATGTCGGCGCCGAACTCGTCGCGATCCGGGGCTTTCTTGAAGATGCCCTCGAGCTTGGTCGCGTCGACGCTGACCCAGTTCGGCATGCCCTGACCTTCGGCGAGCTTCACCGAGTCGGTGATGCGAAGTTGCTTCTTCGCCTTTTCGCGCACCCCAACAGTGTCGCCGGCCTTGACCAGGAACGACGCGATGTTGACGACTTCGCCATTCACCGTGATCCCCTTGTGCGAGACCAGCTGGCGCGCTTCGGCCCGCGTCGAGCCGAAGCCCATGCGGTACACGACGTTGTCGAGGCGCGATTCGAGCAGCAGCAGCAAGTTCGCACCGGTGTTCCCCTTGCGGCGCTCGGCCTCGGCGAAATAGCGGCGGAACTGGCGCTCCAGAATCCCGTACATGCGCTTGACCTTCTGCTTCTCGCGCAACTGCAGACCGAAGTCCGAGGTGCGGGTGCCGGAGGTGCGGCCGTGCTGGCCGGGCTTGCTGTCGAACTTGACCTTGTCGCCGATCGGGCGACGCGCGCTCTTCAGGAACAGGTCGGTGCCTTCACGGCGGGAGAGTTTGCCCTTCGGGCCGAGGTAACGTGCCACGTTGATTCCTTTGGTCAATCTGACGCAGGC
>JANMAW010000507.1:0-1938 GCA_031360005.1 Rhizobacter sp. | reverse complement strand
TGGTCGGGCGCGCCGGTCTGTTCGGCCAGTGCCGCGATCAACTTGCGGCAGCGCGCCAGCCACTCGTCGCGCGTGTGCGGGTTCGCAATGCGCAGCTTGGCGAGGCTGCGGTCCAGCCGCGCCATGTGCTCGCCGAAGCGGAACAGCTTGCCGCCGTAGGCCGGCACGACCTCGTAGATGCCGTCGCCGAAGATGAAGCCGCGGTCGAGCACCGACACCTTGGCGTCGCGCAGCGAGCTGTACTCGCCGTTGAGGTAACACAGGGTGTCAGGAATGTTCTGCATCGCGTGAGTCCTTGTTTACCCCCAAGACGGCTGAGGCGTCAGCCCCGCAAACAGGGCTCGCCCCCGGAGCGGCCCGGCGGCTCCGGCGTGAAGGCGAAGACTACTTGATCCACAGACGGATGGCATCCCACCCACGCCCGAAGATTCCCGCCTGCTCGACCGGCTCGAGCACGACCAGCGGCACGTCGATCACGGCCGCGCCCGACGCCGTGCTGACCTTGATCGTGCCGACACGCTGGCCCTTGGCCAGCGGCGCGACGAGCGGGTCGGTTCGCTCGACCTTGGTCTGCAGCTTGCCGCCCTCGCCTTTCGGCACGCTGACGAACAGGGCGCCGGCCGCACCGAGCTTGGCCTCGGGCAGCTTGCCCTTCCAGACCTGCGGCGTGACGATCGGCTTGCCGTCGTTGAACAGGCGCACCGTGTCGAAGGCCTGGAAGCCCCAGTTCAGCAGCTTCTGGCTTTCGCCGGCGCGCGCTTCCATCGAGGTGGTGTTCAGCACCACGGTCAGGATGCGGCGCTTGCCCGGCCCGCTGCCGTCGGCGCCGAGGTTCGGAAACTCGCGCTGTGCGGTCGCGATCAGGCAGTAGCCGGCCGCTTCGGTGTAGCCGGTTTTCAGTCCGTCGACGGTCGGGTCGCGACGCAGCAGCAGGTTGCGATTGGGTTGCACGATGTTGTTGTACTTGTATTCCTTGATCGAGTAATACGCGAAGAACTCGGGGAAGTCGCGAATGATGTGCGTCGCGATCGTCGCCAGGTCGCGTGCCGAGCTCCTGTGACCTGCTTCGGTCAGACCGGTGACGTTCTTGAAGACGGTGTTCTTCAGCCCGAAGGCCTGCGCCTGCCGGTTCATCATCGCGACGAACTGGTCGAGCGTGCCGCCGACGGCCTCGGCCAGCACGACCGCGGCGTCGTTGCCCGACTGCACGATTTCGCCGCGCAGCAACTCATCGACGGTGGGGGTCATCGTGGTGTCGATGAACATCAGCGAGCCGCCGGACTTGCGCTCGTCCCACGCCCGTTTGGACACCGGCAGCTTCTGCTCGAGCGTGAGTTTCTTGTCGTGGATCGCGGTGAAGACCACGTAAAGGCTCATCAGCTTGGTCAGCGATGCCGGGTCGGCCGAGGCGTCTGCCTCACGCTCGGCGAGCGTCTGATTGCTGGTCAGGTCGAGCACGAGAAAGCTCTTCGCGGCGACCTCGGGTGGTTGCAGCGGCTGGGCGAACGCGGAGGCCGCGGGCAGGAGCGCAAGAACGAGAGAGGAACGGATCAGAGCGAGCAGACGATTCATTGATGTACCAATGGTTAAGAAGGCGGCGTCGCCGCCTTGCAGGAAGTGTGGGCGCGGCGCTGTTCGCCGCACGTCGATCGAGAGGCGTCAGAGAGGCATGCGCGGCTGCAGTTCCTGAACGACCACGTTTTTCAGCATGCCGAGCCGCCCGTGAAAGAAATGCCCGACGCCGGGGAACACGATGACGGGCAGCGATTGCGGCCGGGCCCAGTCGAGGGTCGCAGCGAGCGGCACCACGTCGTCGGTCTCGCCGTGGATCACCACCGTGTCGGCCGGCACAGGCGCCATCTGCTGGCGCTCCGTCGACGGCCCGACCAGCACCATCCTTTGCGGCTTCGCAGCCTCGGGCAAGCGCGCAGCGGCCTG
>JANMAW010000411.1:0-9968 GCA_031360005.1 Rhizobacter sp. | reverse complement strand
TCGGCCGCGTTCCGTGCCGCTGACCTCGGCATGAAGGTCGTGCTCGTCGAGCGTTTCGCGACGCTCGGCGGCGTGTGCCTGAACGTCGGCTGCATCCCGTCGAAGGCCCTGCTGCACGTCGCTTCGGTGATGGACGAGGTCAAGCACTTCGGCGCGATGGGGGTCACATTCGCGCCCCCGACGGTCGATCTCGCGAAGCTGCGCACCCACAAGGAAAAGGTCGTCGGCAAGCTGACGGGCGGCTTGGCCGCAATGGCGAAGATGCGCAAGGTCACGGTGGTGCAGGGCAGCGGTGAGTTCCTCGACCCGTTTCACCTGCGGGTCGCGCTGACCAAGTCCGGAAAGGAATTCGGCAGCCAGACCATCAAGTTCAAGCAGGCCGTCATCGCGGCCGGCTCGGAGGCCGTCAAGCTGCCGTTTCTGCCGAAGGACGACCCGCGCGTCGTCACCTCGACCGGCGCGCTCGAGCTGCGCCAGAACCCGAAGCGAATGCTGGTCATCGGCGGCGGCATCATCGGCCTCGAGATGGGCACGGTCTACTCGACGCTGGGGGCACGGCTCGATGTGGTCGAGATGCTCGACTCGCTGATGCAGGGCGCCGACCGCGACCTCGTGAAGGTCTGGCAGAAGATGAACGCTCCGCGCTTCGACAACATCATGTTGAAGACCAGGACGGTCGGCGGCGAAGCGACCAAGGACGGCATCCTGGTGAAGTTCGAGGCGGTCGATGGCACAGCGCTCAAGCTCAAGGAACAGGTCTACGACCTGGTGCTGCAGGCCGTGGGCCGGGTGCCGAACGGCAAGCGCATCGGCGCCGACAAGGCCGGCGTCACGGTCACTGATCGCGGCTTCATCCCGGTGGACATTCAGATGCGCACCAACGTCGCCCACATCTTCGCGATCGGCGACATCATCGGCCAGCCGATGCTGGCGCACAAGGCGGTGCACGAGGCCCACGTCGCGGCCGAAGTGGCGGCCGGCGACGGCAAGGCGGCGTTCGACGCGCGCGTGATCCCGAGCGTGGCCTATACGGACCCCGAGGTCGCGTGGGTCGGCATCACCGAAGACGAAGCCAAAGCGAAGGGCATGAAGGTCAGGAAGGGGCTGTTCCCGTGGAACGCCTCGGGGCGCGCGATCGCCAATGGCCGCGACGAAGGCTTCACGAAGCTGCTGTTCGATGAAGACACGCACGCGATCGTCGGCGGCGGCATCGTCGGCACGCATGCCGGCGACATGATCGGCGAGATCGCGCTGGCGATCGAGATGGGCGCCGATGCCGTGGACATCGGCAAGACGATCCACCCGCACCCGACCCTCGGCGAGACCATCGGCCTGGCGGCCGAGGCCTTCGAAGGCGCGTGCACCGACCTGCCGCCGGTCAAGAAGTAGGCCGGCGCGTCCGCTCCATGGCGGCGCGGTGGTCGGTGGGCCGGGCGCGGAGCTTCGCGCGCGCATGGTGTTGGCTTGATACGCCACACCTGCGCAGCGCCACTGCTTCTCGCCTGGTATTCGGTTTCAATGGCGAACGCCTGTGGATCGGTGTCTGCAGCGCCTGCGAGCCGGGGGCACGCTGGTCGCGTTGCCGCGGGGGCTCGTCGCGGGCTCCAACGGAAGAGGAAGAATGTCGCATATGTCACTGATTCGTCAGATCCGCTTGTTGCTGCTGGTCACGCTGGCGCTCAGCTTGGCCGGCAGCCTGGCCGTGAACGTGGTCTTCGCGCGCAATGCGCTCCAGGACCAACTGCGCCTGAAGAACGTCGACAACGCCACCGCGCTCGCGCTGGTGCTCTCGCAGCAGGCGGGTCAGCGCGGATCGATGGAGCTCGTGGCGGCCGCGCAGTTCGACGCGCGCTTGTATCGTCGCATCCGCTTCATCGGTGCCGTCGGCCAGCCGGCGCTCCAGCGCGAGGCTGCCGCCGCGCCGCTGCGCGCGCCGGCGTGGTTCGTGCGACTCTTGCCGATCGAGTCGGTGCCCGGTCTGGCGCAGGTGTCGGCCCGCGGGCAAGCGCTCGGGTCGATCGAAGCGGTCGGCCAGTCGGCCTGGGCCCACGACGAGTTGTGGCAAGGCAGCGTGCGTTCGGCACTGGCGCTGGCAATGGTCGGGGTGGTGGCGGGACTGCTCGCATCGCTGGCCCTGGGGCGGATTCGACGGCCGCTCGACATCACGGTCGAGCACGCCGCGTCAGTGCAGCGTGGCGAGTACCTGCTGGTCGCAGAACCCAAAGTGCCGGAGTTGCGGCGCCTGGCGGGTGCGATGAATTCGATGGTCGCGCGGCTGCGCGTCGTCTCCGAGGCTCAGGCGGCGCAGGTCGAGAGCATGCGCCGCCAGGCCAGTTGCGACGAGTTGACCGGTCTGTCGAACCGCACCCATTTCATGGCGCAGTTGAGCACCGCGCTGCATCGCGAAGACGGCACCGCTGCCGGCGGGCTCGTGTTGCTGCGCGTGCTGAAGCTGGCCGAAGTCAACAGCACCCTGGGGCGCGACACCACTGACCGATTGCTCGGCAGCATCGCGCAGACCCTGCAGGCCTATACCGATCGCGTCGATGGCGCGTTCGTCGGCCGGCTCAACGGCTCTGACTTCGCGCTCGCGTTGCCGGCAGGCGGGTTGGCCGTTGAAACCGCGCAGGCCGTCGTCGAATTGCTGCGTGCCGCGTTGCGAGGTCTCGCGCGGGATGTCAGTGTTGCGGCGGGCGCCGTCGAGATGCACCACGGGGCGGTGCTGTCGGAACTGCTGGGTGTCGCCGATCTGGCGCTGGCGCAGGCCGAAAGCTCGGGGCCATTCAGTGTCGAATCGGCCAACGTGATGGACAGCGCATGGGCGGGTTTCGGCGAGCGCGGCTGGCGCGAACGGGTTAGCGACGCGTTGCGTGAAGGGCGGGTGCAGCTCGGCAGCTTTCCGGTCGTCGATGGCATGCAGCGGCTGCTTCACCTCGAGTGCCCGTTGCGGTTGCAACTCAGGCCGCAGGGGCCGTTCGCGGTCGCCGCGCACTGGTTGCCGCTGGCCATCCGCAGCCGCCTGACCTGCGAGGTCGACGAGCGCGCGCTGGCGCTCGCGCTCGAGGGAATTGCGCGCGACGGCCGGCCGCGCTGCGTCAACCTGTCGCAGGCCTCGCTCGCCGACAGCGGCTTCGCCGGGCGCCTGCTGAAACAGTTGCAGGCGTCGCCGCGCGCGGCGCGCGACGTCTGGCTCGAAGTGAGCGAAGCGGCGGCCGTCGACCAGTTCGAGCTGGTCCGCGAACTCGCACGCCGGCTGCGGCCCAGCGGTGTGCGCCTCGGGCTCGAGCATGCGGGAGATCGCCTGAGTCGCCTCGATCGCCTGTTCGACGCCGGACTCGACTACGTCAAGCTCGACGCCGCGGTTACCCAAGGGATCGCGGCCGACCCGGCGCGCGCCGGCTTCGTGAAAGGCCTGGTGACGATGCTGCGCAGCCTGTCGCTGCAGGTCATCGCCGAGGGCGTGAGCGATGCGCAGGACGCGCAATCGCTGTGGGCTGCCGGTGTCGACGGCATGACGGGGCCGTGGGTCAGGATGGCGCAGGACGCGCCGAAGGACTGAGGACCGACCGGGCCGCGACGCGACCCGGCGTACGGCGAGCCCGGCGTAGCGGTCAAGTGCGGTGGCGCGTCATCGACGGGCGTTGCATCAGCCGATGTCGGCACAGTGCACGCCGAACTGCCCGCTGCGCCGATCAGCGAAGAAGTACTTCAGCGTCTCGCGCACGGTACGGAAAGCCAGTTCGTCCCACGGTATTTCGTCTTCGCGGAACAGCCTCGCCTCGATGGTCTCGGGGCCGGGTGCGAAGGTCGTATCGAGCAGCCGGGCGCGAAAATAGATGTGCACCTGGTCGACCCGCACGACGCTGAGTACGCTGAACAGCCCTTCCATCTCGAAACGCACGCCGGCCTCTTCATCGGTCTCGCGCGCGGCGCCTTCCGCAGTGGTCTCTCCGAGCTCCATGAAGCCCGCGGGCAGTGTCCACAGCCCATAGCGCGGCTCGATGTTGCGCCGGCAAAGCAGCACCTGGTCGCCCCACACCGGCACGGTGCCGACCACGTTGAGCGGGTTCTCGTAGTGGATCGTGTGGCACACCGTGCAGGTGGCGCGCTCGCGGTTGTCGCCGGCCGGCACCGCGTAGACCGTGGTGCTGCCACAGGCTGTGCAATGCTTGATGCTGCGCCGTACGAACATGAGCGCCAGTGTAGCCGTGCGGTCGTTGCGGCATGCCGCACTGCGACGCTGCATGGCATCATTCCACGCCGCTCGCGGCGATGCTCCGCCGGGTCTTCAGCCGAACCAGGAAACAGCCATGAACTTCGTCTTCGCGCCGCCCGCCACGCCCGCCGTTCCGGTTCAGGGAGGCGCGGCGACGGCGCTGTTCCCGGTGCATCGCATCTACTGTGTCGGGCGCAACTATGTCGAGCATGCGATCGAGATGGGCCACAGCGGTCGCGAGGCGCCGTTCTTCTTCATGAAGCCGGCCGACGCGGTACTGCCGGTGGCCGAAGGCACGACCGGGCGCATGCCCTACCCGACGCTGAGCCAAAGCCTGCATCACGAGCTCGAGCTGGTGGTGGCGATCGGCAAGGGCGGCCGTGACATCCCGGCCGCGCAGGCGCTCGAGCATGTGTGGGGCTACGCGGTCGGGCTCGACATGACGCGCCGCGACCTGCAGAACGACGCAAAGAAGCTCGGCCGGCCGTGGTGCATCGCCAAAGGCTTCGACGCGTCGGCGCCGATCGGCCCGTTGCGGCGCGCCGAAGAATGTCGCCTCGATGCGGGGACGCAGATCGCACTCGACGTGAACGGCAAACCGCGCCAGGCCAGCACGCTGGGCAAGCTGATCTGGAGCGTCGCCGAGATCATCGAACACCTGTCGAAGGCCTGGGAGCTGGCACCCGGCGACCTGATCTTCACCGGCACGCCCGAAGGCGTGGCGGCGGTGGAGGTCGGCGACACGCTGAAGGCGCGCATCGACGGCGTCGGCACGCTCGACGTTCAGATCGTCGCCCGTTGAGCACGCGGGCGACATGCAGCTCTATCACTATTTTCGGTCGTCGGCGTCGTACCGCGTGCGCATCGCGCTGGCGCTGAAGGGGCTTGATTGCGAACTGCTGCCAGTGCACCTGCTGCGCAACGAGCAGCTCAAGGAGCCGTTCAGTTCGATCTCGGCCGCGGGTCTCGTGCCGCTTCTGAAGGATGGCGACGAGCTGCTGGCGCAGTCGATGGCCATCATGGAATACCTCGACGAGACCCACCCCGAGCCGAGCCTGCTGCCCGGCGATGCTGTCGCACGCGCCCGCATCCGCGCGCTCGCCCAGGACGTCGCCTGCGAGATCCACCCACTCAACAACCTGCGGGTGCTGCGCTACCTGGTACGCGAGATGAAGCTGAGCGATGACGACAAGAACCGCTGGTATCGCCACTGGGTCGAGAGCGGGCTGGCGGCGGTCGAGCGACAACTCGCGGGCGACGCGCGGACCGGCCGCTTCTGCCACGGCGACACGCCGACGCTGGCCGACTGCGTGTTGGTGCCGCAGATCCACAACGCGCAGCGCATGGACTGCCGGCTCGACCAAGTGCCCACGGTGATGCGGGTGTTCGACGCGTGCATGGAGATCGATGCGTTCGCCAGCACGCAGCCGTCGGCCTACCCCGAGGCAACCTGATGGGTGGCGCGAGGCTTTTGCATCCCGACTGGCTCGTGCCCGACTGGAACGTCGCCGGCGTCGGCGCCTTGATGACCACGCGCCACGGCGGCGCGAGCGCAGCGCCGTTCGATACCTTGAACCTGCGCACCGGCATCGGCGACGATGACGCGGCGGTGGCCCACAACCGGCGCGTGCTGGCGCGCGCGGTCGACGCGGTGCCGATCTACCTGAACCAGGTTCACGGCGCGTTGGTCGTGCGCCTGACCGTGGCCGATGCTCGGGCCGGTGCGCCGATCCACACCGCCGATGCGAGTGTCACGACAGAGCCGGGCATCGCCTGCACGGTTCAGGTGGCCGACTGCCTGCCGGTGCTGTTCGCGGCAGGGCGGGGCCGTGCCGTCGGCGCCGCCCATGCGGGCTGGCGCGGCCTGGCGAGCGGGGTACTCGCAGCGACGCTGCGTGCCGTCTGCGACGCGGCCGATTGCCCGCCGGCCGAGGTGCACGCCTGGCTCGGGGCATGCATCGGCCCGCGCGAATTCGAGGTCGGGCCCGACGTGCTCGCAGCATTCGGCGTTTCGCAAGAAGCCGGCGGCTCGCCGCGCTTCGTGCCGAAGCGGCAGGGCAAGTGGATCGCCGATCTGCCGTCGCTTGCGCGCGATCGCCTGCATGACGCCGGCGTCGGCTCGGTCAGCGGCGGCACGTGGTGCACGGTCGCGGGTCCGTCAAGGTTCTTCTCGTACCGGCGCGACCGCATCACCGGGCGCATGGCCGCCGTCATCTGGATCGAGGCCCGCCCGGTCGCCCGACGCGGCTTCGGCTGACCGCCGGGCCCTGCGCCGTGCCGGGCTGAAAAACAGATAGCCGAGGATTGCCAGCGGCAGCATGCCGTACAGCGCGAACGTGACCAGGGCGCCGAGCGCGCTGCCCTGAGGGCCGGTCGCCTCGACCACGGCCACCATCATCACGACATAGAGCCATGCGATCGCCACCAGCAGCATTTCTTTCTCCGGCTCGTTTTGCGTGACGCTGAAATCGAATGTCGTATTGCGATAAGCATCGGGATTATCTGCGGGTATACAAACGGGCCGGAGTCACGTAAAACGAGCCACGGAAGCCGCTGACCACGACCGTATGCATGCACGCCCCCGAGGAGCCCCATGAAAACCAACCGCCATCCTTCGGCCATGTCGATTTCCGACCCGGCCGCCAGCGCCCAGGCCCTCGGTGCGACATTCGGCGACATCTGGAAGTCGATGTCCGGCCTGAATTTGCCGATGCCGGCGGTGCTGGAGTTGCAAGACGCCTACCTGAAGCAATCGACCGAACTTTGGAACCAGACCTTGCAGACGCCCGGCGCGCCGCCGTCCGACCGCCGCTTCGCCGCGAAAGACTGGGCGACGAACCACGCCAGCGCCTACCTGGCGCAGATGTACCTGCTGAATGCGCGCACGCTGATGCAGTTGGCGGAAAACCTGGAAGGCGACGAGAAGACCCGGCAGCGCATCCGCTTCGCGGTGCAGCAGTGGATCGACGCCTCGGCGCCGAGCAACTATCTGGCCCTCAATCCGGAGGCGCAGCGCAAGGCGATCGAAACGAACGGCGCGAGCATTGCCCAGGGCATCAAGCATCTGTTCGACGACGTGCAACAGGGTCATGTGTCGCAGACCGACGAAAGCCTGTTCGAAGTCGGCCGCAACGTGGCGACCAGCGAGGGTTCGATCGTGTTCGAGAACGAACTGTTCCAGTTGATCGAATACAAGCCGCTGACCGCCAAGGTGTTCGAGTGCCCGATCCTGTTCGTGCCACCATGCATCAACAAGTACTACATCCTTGACCTGCAGCCCGAGAACTCCTTCATCCGCTACACCGTGTCACAGGGCCACCGCGTGTTCGTCGTGAGCTGGCGCAACGCCGACGACAGCATCAAGAACACCACCTGGGACCAGTACATTGAAGACGCGGTGATCCGCGCGATCGGCGTGGTGCAGGAGATTTCGGGCAGCCCGAAGATCAACACGCTCGGCTTCTGCATCGGCGGCACGATCCTGGCAACCGCGCTGGCGGTGCTCGCCGCGCGCGGCAAGAAGCCGGCCGCGAGCATGACGCTGCTGACGACCTTCCTCGACTTCAGCAGCACCGGAGTGCTCGACCTGTTCATCGACGAGACGATGGTGGCGATGCGCGAGATGACGCTCGGAACGCAGAGCCCGGGCGGCGGCAACCTGCTGAAGGGCCAGGAGCTGGCAACGACCTTCAGCTTCCTGCGGCCGAACGATCTGGTCTGGAACTACGTCGTCGCCAACTACCTGAAGGGCGAGGCGCCGCCGCCGTTCGACCTGCTCTACTGGAACAGCGACAGCACCAACCTGCCGGGGCCGATGTACTGCTGGTACCTGCGCCACACCTACCTCGAGAACAACCTCGTCGAGCCCGGCAGGCTCTCGGTGTGCGGCGAGAAGGTCGACCTCGGCAAGATCGACGTGCCGGCCTACATCTATGCGTCGCGCGAGGACCACATCGTGCCGTGGGAGGGTGCGTATCGGAACCTGCAGGTGCTCAAGGGCGCGAGCGGCGCGCGAGCCAAGCCGGTGCGCTTCGTGCTCGGCGCCTCGGGCCACATCGCCGGCGTCATCAACCCGCCGGCCAAGGGCAAGCGCAGCCACTGGATCGGCGCTGCAGCCGCGCCGCCGGCGCAGGCCCAGCAGTGGTTCGACAAGGCGAAGGAGCACCCCGGCAGCTGGTGGACCGACTGGGCCGCATGGCTGGAGGGCCACGCCGGCAAGCAGATCGCCGCACCGAAGAGCCCTGGCAATCGCAAGCACAAGGCGCTCGAGCCCGCACCCGGTCGTTACGTGAAGCAGAAGGCGACCTGAGCGTCATCGCGCTTCTCGCCGCGCCTGGCTCACCCCCCATCGATTTCATTTCAACCGAGAACCTGGAGACTTGCATGACCATCGATATCGTGATCGTTGCCGCCGCCCGCACTGCCGTTGGAAAGTTCGGCGGCGCGCTCGCCAAGACCCCGGCGCCCGAGCTCGGCGCGGCCGTGGTCGCCGACCTGCTGCGCCGCGCGAATCTGGGTGGCGACCAGATCAACGAACTGATCTTCGGCCAGGTGCTGACTGCCGGCTCGGGCCAGAACCCGGCGCGCCAGACGGTGATCAAGAGCGGCCTGCCGCAAGGCGTGCCCGCGTTGACGATCAACGCAGTGTGCGGCTCCGGGCTGAAGGCGGTGATGCTGGGCGCGCAGGCGATCCGCGACGGCGACTCCGAGATCGTGATCTCGGGCGGCCAGGAGAGCATGAGCATGGCGCCGCACGTGCTGCCGGGATCGCGCGAGGGCATGCGCATGGGCGACTGGAAGCTGGTCGACACGATGATCGTCGATGGCCTCTTCGACGTCTACAACAAGTACCACATGGGGATCACCGCCGAGAACGTCGCGAAGAAATACGACATCACCCGCGAGAAGCAGGACGCGCTCGCGCTCGCATCGCAGCAGAAGGCGGCGGCCGCGCAGGAAGCCGGCAAGTTCAAGGACGAAATCGTGCCGTTCAGCATCGCGCAAAAGAAGGGCGACGCCATCGTCTTCGCGAACGACGAGTTCATCAACAAGAAGACCACCGCCGACGTGCTGGCCGGTCTGCGACCGGCGTTCGACAAGGCGGGTACGGTGACGGCCGGCAATGCCTCCGGACTCAACGACGGTGCGGCCGGCGTGGTGTTGATGACGGCGAAAAAGGCCGAGCAACTCGGCCTGAAGCCGCTCGCGCGCATCGCGAGCTACGCGACCGTCGCGCTGGACCCGAGCATCATGGGCATGGGCCCGGTTCCGGCTTCGACGAAGGCGCTGCAGCGTGCCGGCTGGAAGCCGCAAGACCTCGACCTGCTTGAAATCAACGAAGCGTTTGCCGCACAGGCCTGTGCCGTGAACAACGAGATGGGCTGGGACACGAGCAAGGTCAACGTCAACGGTGGCGCGATCGCGATCGGTCACCCGATCGGTGCGTCCGGCTGCCGCATTCTGGTGACTTTGCTGCACGAAATGCAGCGCCGCAACGCCAGAAAGGGCATCGCCTCGCTGTGCATCGGCGGTGGCATGGGTGTTGCACTCTGCGTCGAGCGCTGACGCAGACCTGCCCGATCTAAGCGCATTCCGGTGCGCCCGGGAAGGCTCGGTGCGAGTCGCTTGACCCGCAAGGTCGCCGGGCGGCGCCCTCCATTCGCGACCACAGGGGACAAGCCATGACGCAGAAAATCGCATACATCACCGGCGGCATGGGGGGCATCGGAACGACGATGTGCCAGCGCCTGCA
>JANMAW010000392.1:0-10718 GCA_031360005.1 Rhizobacter sp. | reverse complement strand
CGCGCCGAACGCGCCGTGGGTGGACGTGTGCGAGTCGCCGCAAACGACCGTCATGCCGGGCAACGTGGCACCCTGCTCCGGCCCGATGACATGCACGATGCCCTGGCGCCGGTCGTTCATCTTGAACTGGGTGATGCCGAGTCGATCGCAGTTCGAGTCGAGCGTGTCGACCTGCAGGCGCGAGATCGGATCCGCGATGCCGTGCGAACGGTCGGTCGTCGGCACGTTATGGTCGCTGACCGCGAGGTTGGCCGACAACCGCCAGACCTTGCGCCGCGCCAGCTCCAGCCCGTCGAACGCCTGCGGACTGGTGACCTCGTGAACCAGATGGCGGTCGATGTAGAGCACGGCAGTGCCGTCGTCTTCGGTGTGGACGACGTGCTCGTCCCAGATCTTGTCGTATAGCGTGCGGGGCATGGGGACAGCGGACGATGCCGATGAAACTCGGAGACCGATTTTAGGCGTACCGGATCGTGTCTGCGCTGTCCCCCGATTCAAGCAAGAGGAAGGGTAACTCCCCGTGATTCGACGTCGCACAGCATTCGAGCGTCGATGTTCGTGTGCCAAGATGCCGGCCACCCGCCGATCGGCGCGGTCACCCCAACTTCCGGAGTTCAGCTCATGAGGCTACGAATTTGGCAAGGCATCCTTGCCCTCGCGACCCTGACCTTGGCCGCCTGTGGCGGCGGCAGCGAGCCTGCGGCGCAGAGCCAGGCGGTTCAGACGATGTCCAGCGCGCTGTCGGTCAAGTCCGAAGCGGGCGGAAAGGTCGATTCCGCCGAAGGAGCCACCAAGGGTGGCTTCAGGAACGGCGCCTATATCGTGCGCATGGCCGACGAACCGGTCTCCGCCTATAAGGGCGGCATCGCGGGTTACAACGCCACCAAACCCAGCAAGGGGCAGAAGATCGACCCGAACGGACCGTCGGTCGTCAGCTACATGGCGTACCTGGCAGCGCGCCAGGACGCCGCGCTGGCGAACGTCGGCGCTGGCAGAAAGTTGTACAACTATGGTGTCGTGTTCAACGGCTTCGCCGCCGAGATGACCGAGGCGCAAGCCCAGAAGCTGGCTCAGACGCCCGGTGTTCTGTCGGTCTCGAAGGACGAAATCCGCCAGGCCGACACCGCGACAACGCCAGCGTTTCTTGGCCTGAGCGGGCCGAGCGGGTTCTGGGCCACCAAGGCGACCGGCGAAGACATCATCATCGGCATCATCGACACCGGCATCTGGCCGGAGCACCCGAGCTTTTCGGATCGCACTGGCAGCAATGGCAACGGCTCCAAGGACGGCAAGCTGAGCTACCAGCAGATTCCCGGCTGGCACGGCAAGTGCACACCGGGGACGCAATTCAACGCATCCAATTGCAATCAGAAGCTGATCGGCGCGCGCTATTACAACGCCGGCTTCGGCGGCGACGCCGCGATCCTCGCGGAGTTCCCCGGCGAATTCAATTCGCCCCGTGACTACAACGGCCACGGCACCCACACCGCCAGCACCGCCGGCGGCAACCAGGGCGTCCCGGCGACCGGTGTCGCGGCAGCGTTCGGCAGCATCAACGGCATCGCGCCGCGCGCACGCTTTGCCGTCTACAAGGCTTTGTGGGAGCAGGCCGACGGCACCGGATCGGGCACGACCAGCGACCTGGTTGCGGCGATCGACCAGGCCGTGGCCGACGGTGTCGACGTCATCAACTACTCGATCAGCGGCTCGCAGACGAACTTCCGCGACCCGGTGGAAATCGCGTTCCTGTACGCGGCGGATGCCGGCGTGTTCGTTGCCGCCTCTGCCGGCAACAGCGGGCCGACCACCAGCACGGTCGCACATCCGAGCCCTTGGCTGACCACCGTCGCGGCCGGCACCCACAACCGCAGCATCGAAGGAGGCTCGGTGACACTTGGCAACGGCGCCACCTACACCGGAATCGGCTACCTGCTGAGCGTCGGCCCGCTGGCGCTGATCGATGCCGGCGCGGCAGGGCTCGCCGGCGCCGATCCGACGACGCTGGCACTGTGCTACAGCGCCGCAGATACCCCCGATGGCTCGGCACGCCTCGACCCCGCCAAGGTCGCCGGCAAGATCGTGGTCTGCAACCGCGGCGGCAACTTTCTGGTCAACAAGGCGCAGGCCGTGAAGGACGCTGGCGGCGCCGGCATGGTTCTGGTCAACACACCGAGCAGCGGCACGTCGCTGCCGTTCGTCGCCTATTCGATTCCGGCGGTGCATCTGGCGGTCGCGGCGTACACGCCGATCAAGGCCTATGCTGCCAGCGCCGGAGCGACCGCGACGATCAACGCCGCCAGCATCGTCACGACGACACCGGCGCCGTTCACCGCGACGTTCTCATCGCGCGGCCCGCTTCGGGCGAGCGCCGACCTGCTCAAGCCCGACCTGATCGCACCAGGTCAGGACATCCTGGCCGGCGTCGCGCCTCCGGGGAACAGCGGCAAGCTGTTCGATCTGTACAGCGGCACGTCGATGTCGAGCCCGCATGTGGCCGGCCTCGCAGCGCTGATGAAGCAGCTGCATCCGGACTGGTCACCGATGGCGATCAAGTCGGCGTTGATGACGACTGGCTACGACGTGCTCGACGCCTCCGTCTCGGACGCCACGCGAATCTTCCGCCAGGGCGCCGGCCACGTTCGCCCGAACAGTGCGGCCGATCCGGGGCTGGTGTTCGACTCGGCCTATGCTGACTGGCTCGGCTTTCTGTGCGGCACCCAGTTGCCGACATCGTTCTGCACCAGTGCGGCAGTGCCGGTGCTCAACCCAAGCAACTTCAACGGCGCATCGATCGCGATCGGCAGCCTCGCCGGCACGCAGACGGTCACCCGAAGGGTCACGAACGTCGGCAATTCGGCCGAGACTTACGCACCGAGCTTCACCGGCATGACCGGGATTGGCGTGGTGGTAAATCCGGCATCGATCGTCGTTCCGAAGGGCGGGACCGTGTCGTTCACGGTTCAGTTCACGCGGACGACGGCGACGTTGAATGCCTACACAGGCGGTCAGCTGACACTGACCGGCAGCCAGGGGCACGTGGTTCGGATCCCGATGGTCGTCCGCCCCGTCGCACTCGCGGCTCCTGCGGAGGTCAACGGTTCGTACAGCGTGACGTTCGGCTACACCGGGCCGTTCACGGCGACGCCGCGCGGTCTGCTGGCGGCGACCACAAGCCCGGGTGCCGTGGCCACCGGCGGCACGCAGGACTTCGCCGTCACCATCCCGGCAGGCGCGACCTACGCCAGGTTCTCGCTGTTCGATGCCAACGTCAGCCAGGCCAGCGACCTCGACCTCGAGGTGTATCTGGGAACCACGCTGGTCGGCAGCAGCGGGAGCGGCACTTCGTCCGAGGAAGTGAACCTGCTCAACCCGCCTGCGGGCAGCTACACGGTACGCGTGGTCGGCTTCGCGGTTCCGGTGGGATCGGCGAACTACACGTTGTTCAACTGGGTGCTGGGGACAACGAGCGCAGGCAACATGACGGTGACCGCACCGGCATCCGCGACGCTGGGTACCACCGGTGCCATCGGGCTGAGTTTCAGCGGATTGAGTGCAGCGACGAAGTACCTCGGCTCGGTCGCGTACGGCGGGGCGGCAGGCATGCCCAACCCGACGATCGTGCGCGTCGACACGCCCTGACGCTGCGCGACAGCACTCGGCGGCGGGCCCCGGGGAGCGATCCCCGGGGCCTTTTTACTGAGCGGCGCCGGTCGGCTAGATCCGAGCGTCTGCGACCGGCTCGGTGGCGCGGCCGGGCGGGCATGCGACCGGCTGGCCGCGTGCGCCGGCGTGATAGTCCAGCAGTTCGGCGCCGGCCTGGATTCGGATGCGATAACCGGGCACCAGCGCCATCGTGTACATCCTGCCCGGCGCAGGGCAACCGAGGGAACCGTCGCGCCAGGTCACTTTTTCGGCGCTGACGAGCCTCAGTGCCGACACGTCAAGCCGCGTCGTGTTTGCCGCGTCCGTCAGCGCAGCCTGAATCATCGAATTCAGATCGGTCGGCATCGGTGAACTGTACGTCGGGCTCGACACCGAGGCGTTGCCGCTCGAAGCGTGGGCGCTGGACCGATGACCGTCAAGCGGAGGGGCTGGTTCGGTCACAACAGGCTCGCCCGCGCCCGATCCGCAACCGTTGATCAGCAAGCCGAAAAGCATCGCCGCGATTGTCGTTCTGTGCAGCATGCAACACACACCTCTTCGATCGCCCTGCTCAGCCCCGGCGAGCCAGCGGCGTCACGTTGCGCGAGCGGCAAAGCGCCGCACGCGCCGTCGAAACTCCCACACGTCGAAATGCCTGGGGGCTGACGACTTCGTTAGCGGATCGCGATCGTCACAGAGCACGGCAGTACCGTCGCCTGCTTTGACGACGAGGTGTTCGTCGCGGATCTTGTCGTGGAGCGTGCGGGGCATGCTGGCTCGGTGGCGAATCAGGGGTGCGCGAAAAGCAATTCTAGATGCTCGTACCGCCCATGAAAAAGAGGGCACGACTTGCGTCGTGCCCTTCGAGTGGATGAATCTACCGGCCGCTCACCAGCCAATGTCCTGGAGCAGCGGGAATGTCAGATCGGCCGGCGGTACCAGCGAATGCAGCAGGTCACCGTTGATCGCCGGTTCCATCAGCAGGTTCGGGAATGCGATGGTGTCCCAATGCGACACCGAAGAGCCGCCCTGAAACGGGTTCGGCGTGTACAGCAGCGCACGACCCAGCAGGTCGGCACCGGCGTACTGGCTGCCGTTGACCCCGAGACTCGCAATCACCCCCGAGGCCGTGCGCGACCGCTTCTGCAGTGCGGACTTCAGCGTCGCGCCATCGGACTGCGACACGCTGATCGCGGGAATCAGCACCGTCGGGTCGGCACCGCCCAGCGCCGGCGCGCTGCCGACAGCATTGTTGGCGATGATCACACCGATGGCGCCGGCGTTCTGCACGTTCTTCGCCTTGGTGGCGAAGGTGCAGGTTCCGCGGTCGACCAGCGCGACGTGGCCGTTCACCGCCAGCGCGTTGACCGCGCTGAGCACGCCGCAGGCCAGGCCGATCTGGTTCGGCGAGTCCACCACCGGCATCAGTTGTTCGGTGACCGTCGACGTGCTCAACGGCGCGCCGAACGACGCTGTGCCGATGTTGTAGGCACCGGTGGCAACGCCCGCAGCCGGCCCACTGACGCTCAGGCCCGGCGTGCCGAGCGACAACACCTGCGGCACGTTGTTGGTCACGTTGGCGCCAGTCCACGCCAGCTTGCGCGTGTTGAGTGCCGACGCCGCACGTTCGACGTTGGTCATGTTGACCCACAGCTTGTTCGCGGTGTTGTCGAGCATGTAGTGGTCCCAGATCGACGGGAAGCCGCCGAAACGCGCCCCGGTGCTGCCGCTGGTAAAGGTCTGGAAGCCCAGGCCGTGGCCGAACTCGTGCAACAGCACCGTCACCAGGTCGATCAGTGGTCCGTGGTTGTTGTCCAGCCCCAGGTAGAACGGCGAACCCGGCAGACAATCCGCAAACAGCCCGAGCCGCGAGTTGAAGCGCGCGCGAATGTCCTGGCCGTCGACCGGGTCGCCAGCGCTGAGGTTCGTGCCGGAGATCTTGTTGGCCAGGGCCTGTGGATACCAGGTGTTGGTCTTTGCGGCGCCGGGGAAGTCGCGCCAGATATTGAAGGCGCCGGCGCTGCCGAGTACCGCCGACGAGGCAGTGCAGGTCAGCGGTTCAAACGACGCGCGGATGACGACGGTCTGGCTGCTCGTCAACGTGGCGCCCCACAGATCGGCTGCTGCCTGGAACGCGATCAGGCGCTGCTGGCCCAGCGTGATTCCGGCGTTGCCGCCGACCGGCGCAGCCGGCGTGGCGTCATTGAAGCCCTCACCCGCGGCGTTCGTGTTCTGGATCACGATGGTGGCAGCACCTTGCGCTTGCAGTGCCACGCAGGCGAGGCCGAGCGACAGCAGCGCCGCGGTGACCCGTCGAGCCAGACGAGGTTGACTATTCATGCGCATGGTCATGCTCCTTCTCGACTGTGGAAGTCGGCGCGGCCATGGACGCCTTCGGATCGCGGACAAGCTTTTCGGCGGTTTCCTGCCCCGTCACGCACTGCATGCTGAGCGTGCCATCGGAATTGCGCTTGATGACCGAGTACGACAGAAATGAATCGCCGACGCGATAGCGCACACCGTTGGACTGGCGGAATTCCATGGGGGCAGGCGAGTCCGCCGTACCGGCGGGGTTGGCGGACGCCTTCTCTGCGCGGTCCTTGGCTGCCTGCTCGTCCATCGCCTTCGATTCGTCGGCGGTCGGCGCCCGCAACTGGCCGGTGACCGGGTCTCGCACGATGCGCATGCCGACACCATCGGCAGCGTATGCCGCGGGGGCTGCGGCGAGGACCAGAACCGACAAGAGAGCTGCCAGGCTCGCGGCCTGGCGTTTCATTTCGCACATGGCTTGTTCCCTTTCATTGGATGCCACACACAATCAAGCGACCGGCGGGTGCGCTTACCCTTTCGAACCCGCCGGGCGTACCGATCAGCAAGCCGACATGCGCCGGCGCACCGCGAGCGCTGCAAGGCCGAAGGCCATCAGCGCGTAGGTCTCGGGCTCTGGAACCGCGACTGTGACCGTGTCGATCCCCATGTAGTTCGAGGTGTCGGCCGGACCGAAATACTCGAACCCGAAGCGCGCCGTGGCGCCCGCGCCCAAGCCCGGGAGGATCACCGTGTACTGCGTCCAATCGCCGAGTGCGACGGTTGCGCCGAGCACTTCCGCGACGCTTTCAGGCCCGCCGTTGACGGTCGTGCCTGCCACCACCGCGAAGGTGTCGGAGAAACCGTTGATGATCTGGCCCCGCGCCCAAAACGTCAGCGTGACATCCGACATCAGCGAAAAGGTCGGCGTGATGAGGAAGTTGTCGATAAACCCGCCGGCTGGTGCAGCCAGGAAGTTCGATGCGATGTACGAATTGGCCGCGCCGGATTGCGCAGCGAAAGCACTGGTGTTGTCGCCCTGGAACCAGCTGGTACCCGGCTTAGGGGAGCTTTCGTTCTGGAACACCCAGCCGGCGGCTGCGAGCGTGGTGATGTCGTCGAATCCTTCACTCAGCAGGGTGGGGACGGCCTGTGCACTTCCGACGAGCCCGGCCAGCAGCAAAGCCGACGTGAATCTTGCAATCTTCATGAGAACTCCAAAATGAACCACGACTGGACATGAGCCGCCTGGCGGTGTCCGTGAAAATACGCTGGACCGACGTCTTCACGAACCGCGCGCGACGGACGGCAGCGCTGAATCCGGCGACCGTCTTGACACGTGATCCGGTTCACACGTGACGGCGTAGGCTAGGCAACAAGTCCCCTTGCCGCAAGCCCCCGATTCGAGGGACTGTCATGACCCGCCGAGTGTTGGTCCGGGTTCCGTCGAACGAAAAAGGCCCCGGTTCTCCCGCGGGGACTCCTAGCTCGCGCAGCAGTGCCGCGCACGGCGAAACGCTCTTTCGAGTGCCTCAGGCTCTTTTCGACAGCGGCGTCACGTCGCGCGGTGTCGCACCGCTGAACAACTGCCGCGGGCGGCCGATCTTGTACTCGGGGTCGCCGATCATCTCGTTGAGCTGGGCGATCCAGCCGACCGTGCGCGCGAGCGCGAAGACCGCAGTGAAGAGGCTGACCGGGACACCGATCGCGCGCTGCACGATGCCCGAATAGAAATCGACGTTCGGGTACAGCTTTCGCGACACGAAGTAGTCGTCTTCGAGCGCGATCTTCTCGAGCGCCATCGCAAGCTTGAAGATCGGGTCGCTGTGCAGACCGAGTGCGTCGAGCACCTCGTGGCAGGTCTCGCGCATCAGCTTGGCGCGGGGGTCGTAGTTCTTGTAGACGCGGTGGCCGAATCCCATCAGCTTGACGGTGGAATTCTTGTCTTTCACGCGCCTGATGAAGTCGCCGATCTTCTCGACGCCGCCCATCTTCTGCACGTCTTCGAGCATGTTCAGCGCCGCCTCGTTCGCGCCACCGTGCGCCGGGCCCCACAGGCAGGCGACGCCGGCGGCGATCGCGGCGAACGGGTTGGTCCCCGACGAGCCGCACAGCCGCACGGTCGAGGTGGAGGCGTTCTGTTCGTGGTCGGCGTGCAGTATGAAGATGCGATCCATCGCCCGTACCAGCACGTCGTTCGGCACGTAGTCTTCGCACGGCGTCGCGAACATCATGCGCATGAAATTGCCGGCGTACGACAGTTCGTTCTTCGGGTAGATGTAGGGCTGGCCGACGGTGTACTTGTAGGCCATCGCCACCAGCGTCGGCATCTTCGCGATCAGGCGTATCGCTGAGATGGCGCGGTGCTCGGCGTTGTGGATGTCGGTGCTGTCGTGATAGAAGGCCGACAGCGCGCCGACCAGACCCGTCAGGATGGCCATCGGGTGCGCGTCGCGCCGAAAGCCCCGCAGGAAGAACTGCATCTGCTCGTTGACCATCGTGTGGTTGGTCACGAGCTTGGTGAAATCGGCCTTCTGCGTCGGGTTGGGCAGGTCGCCCTTGAGCAGCAGATAGCAGGTTTCCAGGTAGTCGCAGTTCTGGGCGAGCTGCTCGATCGGGTAGCCGCGGTACAGCAACTCGCCCTTGTCGCCGTCGATGTACGTGATGGTCGAACTGCACGCTGCCGTCGACAGGAAGCCCGGGTCGTAGGTGAACTTGCCCGTCTGGGCGTAGAGCTTGCGGATGTCGATCACATCCGGGCCGATCGTTCCCTTGTAGATCGGCAGGTCCATGGTCGGGCTGCCATCCGAAAAGGACAGGGTGGCTTTCACGTCGGAGGGGGTCATGAGATTTCCTTCAAATGCCTAGGAGGGGTTCGCCGCGTATTTCTCTGGTGATGCCGGCGCACGCAGCATGCCGAGCACCTGCAGCACATCGCTGCTCGCCATTTCGGCGTGGGGCTCCGTTCGGGCGAGGAGCAGGTCCAGCAGGTCGTTGTCCGACAGGTCCATCAACGCCAGCAGGCCCTTCGCCTGCCCTTCGGTCAGACGCGCCTGGTGCCGCGCAAAAAAACGCTCGATGAACAGGTCGTTCTCGAGCATGCCGCGACGGCAACGCCACCTCAGCTTGCTCAGCGCGCGTTCGTCGACGAGAGTGTGCATGGCGCGATCCGCGGCGGGCGTGATGTGCTTGTCGGATCAGACGGCGCGACGCACCATCAGTTCCTTGATCTTGCCGATCGCCCGGGTCGGGTTCAGCCCCTTCGGGCAGACATCGACGCAATTCATGATGGTGTGGCAACGGAACAGGCGGTACGGGTCTTCGAGATTGTCCAGGCGCCCCGCGGTGTCGTGATCGCGGCTGTCGGCGATGAAGCGGTAGGCCTGCAGCAGGCCGGCCGGGCCGACGAACTTGTCGGGGTTCCACCAGAAGCTCGGGCAACTCGTCGAGCAGCTGGCGCACAAGATGCACTCGTACAGCCCGTTGAGTTCGTCGCGCTCTTCGGGCGACTGGAGCCGCTCCTTCTCGGGCGGCGTCGCGTCGTTGACCAGATAGGGCTTGATCGAGTTGTACTGCTTGAAGAACTGGGTCATGTCGACGATCAGGTCGCGGATCACCGGCAGGCCCGGCAACGGCTTGAGAACCACGACGCCGGGCAGCGTGCGCATGTTGGTCAGGCACGCCAGACCGTTCTTGCCGTTGATGTTCATCGCATCCGACCCGCACACGCCCTCGCGGCACGAACGGCGAAAGCTCAAGGTCGGGTCGACCGCCTTGAGCTTGTTCAGCGCGTCGAGCAGCATCCGCTCGCTGCCGTCGAGCTCGACCTCCAGCGTCTGCATGCGCGGCTTCGCATCGGTATCGGGGTCGTACCGGTAGATCTGGAACACGCGTTGGGTCATGAAGGGTGCTTTCTTGAATTGGATGCGTGTCCGTCAGAAGGTGCGCACTTTCGGCGGCACCGAATCGACACTCAGCGGCGTCAGATTCACCGGTTTGTAGTCGAGGCGATTGCCGTCGCTGTACCAGAGCGAGTGTTTCATCCACACCTCGTCGTTGCGGCCATTCGGGTGCGCGGGGGTATCGCCGTACTCGTTGACGGTGTGGGCCCCGCGGCTTTCGTGGCGGGCTGCGGCCGAGATCATCGTCGCCAGCGCCGCTTCGATCAGGTTGTCGACCTCGAGCGCCTCGATGCGCGCGGTGTTGAACACCTTCGACTTGTCGGACAGATGAATGCCCTTCACCCGCTCGGCGAGTGCCTTGACCTGGCCCACGCCGGCGTTCATCAAGGCCTGGGTGCGGAACACTCCCGCGTGCTGCTGCATCGACTTGCGAATGTCGTTGGCGACGTCCTGCGCATATTCGCCTCGCGTCGTGGCATCGAGCCGCGCCAGGCGTGCCAGCGTGACGTCGGCGGCAGCGGACGGCAATGGCTTGTGCGCGCGGGTCTTGAGCCGGCTGTCGACGATGTGGTTGCCGGCGGCCTTGCCGAACACGAGCAGGTCGAGCAGCGAGTTCGTACCCAGGCGGTTCGCGCCGTGCACGCTGACGCAGGCGCATTCGCCAACCGCGTACAGGCCGTTCACCACAGAGTTCGGGTTGCCGTCCTTCGGCGCGACCACCTGACCGTGGATGTTGGTCGGCACGCCGCCCATCTGGTAGTGGATCGTCGGCACGACCGGAATCGGCTCCTTCGTGATGTCGACGTTGGCGAAGTTATGGCCGATTTCGAACACGCTGGGCAGCCGCTTCATGATCGTCTCGGCGCC